>CAIYRG010000087.1 GCA_903928515.1 uncultured Alphaproteobacteria bacterium
CGCCGCGCACGGCACTTTGTCCGCCAGAAGTTGTTCCCACTCAAACGCGGAGCGCACCTTCAACGCCGCGCGTATTTGCGGGAGCAGTTCATCAGCGCATGCGGCGCGCTTGGCGATGGAATCGTACCGTGGATCTTGCGCCAATTTCGGCAGACCTAGCCCCTCGCACAAATCTTTCCAGAAATGCGGCGTGTTGGCAGAGAGATAGAGATGGCCTTCCTTCGTCGGGTGCTGGCCGGTGATGCCGCCAGAGCGCATATCACGGTCGATGTTGGGCTCCTCGCCGGGCCCGCGCACCAAGCGCCCCGATTGCATGGCGAGTGCTGCCCCCAACAACGACACGCCGATATAGCGGCCCTGCCCGCTTCTTTCGCGCGCGAAGAGCGACGATGAAATTCCTACCGCCAAAAGCGACGCGGCGTAGAAATCCACCGCCGACCCGTAGACGATTTCCGGGGGCGCATTTTCGCCCGCACGAAGCCGCCCCTGCTCAGTTGTGATGCCGCTCATGGTTTGCAGCACTTGGTCGTAACCGGCGCGATCTTTCAACGGCCCCTGATCGCCATAGCCGGTGAGCGCGCCATAGACGAGACGCGGATTTCGCGTCTTCAAAGTGTCGTAGTCGATGGCAAGACGCGGCGGCACATCGGGCCGGAAATTGTGCACCAGCACATCGGCTGTTTGCGCCATGCGATGCAGCACGTTCAAGCCATCCGGATTTTTCAAATCAATGACAATGCCGCGCTTGCCACGATTGACGCCGATGAAGGCCCGGCTTTCGCCGTTGAGCGTGGAAGGATAGCGCCGCAAATTGTCGCCCGAAGGCGGCTCGATCTTCACGACATCCGCACCGAGATCGGCCAGCAGGCTACAGCCATAGGGCGCTGCGATGTAACCGCTGAGATCGAGAATGGTGACGCCGGTCAGCGGGCCGTCAATCATGGCGTAAAGCCGTAAAGTGCTGCCGGGTTCGTCACGAGAATGCGGTGGCGTTGGGCTTCATTCGGTTCCCATTCCGACAGCAGGTCGAACAATTTCGCGTCGTCAGGCTTGTGTGCTTCGGTGGGATGCGGCCAGTCGGTGCCCCACACCACACGCTCAGGCGCGCGTTCGATGAACCCCTGCGCGATATCTTTGCGGTCGGCGAAATCGGGTTCTTCGCCATCGATATACGCGCCCGACAATTTCACCCACGTGCGGCCCTTGTCCATCAGCCGCGCGATGATGACGAACGCGGCATGCGCGGCGCCATCCGCGCCCGGAATACGCCCCATGTGATCGAACACCAGCGTGCCGGGGATGGTGCGCAGGAAATCGGCGCGCGATGCGATCTGATCGCCGCGCATATGAAGCTGCACATGCCAGCCCAATTCCGCCACGCGCGCAGCCAAGGGCGCAATCCATTCGAAGCGCGTGACGGCCGTGTTGGGATCGAACAGCGTGAAGCGGATGCCACGAATGCCGCCCTCGTGCAGGCGCTGCAACTCTGCGTCCGAAATTTCAGGGCTGATGACCGCGACGCCGCGTGCGTTCTCCAAGCCCATCCGGGCGATGGCGTCCAGCGTCACCGCATTGTCGAAACGGTAGGGCGCCGGCGTCACCACCACGGCGCGCGAGGTGCCCAGCCGCCTCTGCAATTGCCGGTATTCGGCGACCCGCGCCCCCTGGACCAGCCGCGAGATGGGGCCGGAAACGGGAAACCACTCGTCGTAAATATGGATATGAGAGTCGCAGGCCAGTGGCGGGCAAACCGCACGCGGCCCCAGAAACCCCGAAGAATGAGGTGTAACCCCTTCGTTTCCCAAGGAAAATTCCCGCTAACAGCACGCGTTCCGCGATGCTATACCGCGCCGCGCGGTTCGATTCAAAAGGTGGGATACGCGACCACCACCTTTAAGATTGGCGCAGATAATCACACGATCGCGGCTACGGAACCATGAAAGCAGCCGAATTCGAATATATGCACGCCGGCAGCGTCGCCGAGGCCTGCCGTTTGTTGGCGGAGTCTGACGGCGACGGCAAGATCATCGCGGGCGGCCAGACCCTGGTGCCCATGCTGGCGATGCGCTTGGCAAAGCCTGCGCGGCTGATCGATATTAACGGCATCGCCGAACTCGAAGGCATCACAGCGACGGCCGACGCCGTGATCATCGGCGCCGCGACCCGCCAAGCCGATGCGCTCGCCAACGAGATCGTGAAAAGCC
>CAIYRG010000088.1 GCA_903928515.1 uncultured Alphaproteobacteria bacterium
CAGGCTGAGCTACACCCCGACGACGCTTCCCAGCCCAGACACACACATCCATCAAGGCCGAAAAACGAGCCGCGAATAATAGCAGCACGAAGTTATTAGGACAACTTACCCGAAAACTGAGGGGTTGCTCAATCAGCAATGTGCTTCCAAAAAAGCCAGCGATATTCGTCGGCATTCAGCGACTGCCCATATCGTTGACAAACAATGTTCTAACTCCAATCGCACTTGTGCATGTCGGTTATTGGTGACAGATTTTTTGTTTTTTGAGTTCGATAGTTACCTCACAGCACGGAAAACAACGCGAAAACATCCCCGGCATATTTGCTGCTTAGTATGCCGCGGCTTCGCGGGAAAGAGTCGCGCGTTCGCCGCCACGCTTATTCAACAGGAGGAACTTGATGCAACGCGATTCTTTTTTCAGCCGGCAACAACCTTTAAAGACGACCGAAAATTCGGCCAAGCCTTTAAGAACCGAAACGGTCGGTCCCAATCCCATTCCCACACATATATCCCAAACCCATATCAGCCCCGTCGCCGAGGAACGTTCCAAGAGCGCAGCTAAGGAAAAAGACAAAGAAGTGCAGCCGATGGGAAGTCAGCTTATTGTTGGTCCCAACATAAAAATGAAAGGCGTAGAGATCGCCGATTGCGATACGTTGGTAGTAGAAGGCCATGTTGAAGCAACCATGGATAGCCGCGTTATCGACATTTCGGCTAGCGGTACATTTTCCGGAACAGCCAGCATAGATAACGCTGAAATCCACGGCGGGTTTTCGGGAGAACTTACGGTGAGACATTGCCTGACGATTTATTCTTCAGGCAAGATTTCTGGAAAAATTCGCTACAAAAAACTTATCGTCGAAGAAGGCGGGGAAATTAGCGGCGATGTTATGAAGCTCATCGATGATGAGCAAATATCCCGGCCTGTGACCGCGGCTTTTAAACCGTTGACCCAGCCTGCCGCGGCGCAGGCGTAAATATTTTGCCTTAGATTTCCAATGCAACATTTCCCGGTGTGCCTGATATTTTGTTCGTGCGGCACGTCGGGATTCGCTGGACGGATCGATTGATATCAACTGTCTTCAATCTTTCGCTATTTTTTATTTAAAAACAATGTTTTAAGGCATAGCCTTATCTAGTAGAAAATACCCCTTTGCACGGCTAAGCGTTTTCGGTAGACTCCAGCCGCGGACTCTCCGTATAACAAAGGAATTTTCTAATGTATTCAGGCCTTTTGGTCTTGCCGTGGTGGGGATACGTCTTGGCGACTTTAGCGCTCACGCACGTGACGATCGCTGGGGTAACTATTTATCTGCATCGCCATTCGGCCCATCGTGCATTGGATATGCACCCAGTGATATCGCATTTCTTTCGCTTTTGGCTGTGGCTGACTACCGGCATGGTTACCAAGCAATGGACTGCCATACACCGCAAACATCACGCACGTTGCGAGACCGAAGATGATCCGCACAGCCCGCAAATACTCGGCATACGCAAAGTGCTATGGGAAGGCGCGGACCTCTACAAGGTCGAAGGCCGGAATCAAGAAACCATGGACAAGTTCGGTCAGGGCACGCCCGATGACTGGATAGAGCGCAATGTGTACTCCAAGCATTCGGCGCTAGGCATCGTGCTGATGATGATCATAGACTTGGCAGCGTTCGGCTTCGTCGGTCTGACGATCTGGGCAGTGCAAATGATGTGGATTCCGTTTTTTGCCGCAGGCATCATCAACGGCGTCGGCCACTATGTCGGTTATCGCAACTTTCAGGCGGAAGACGCCAGCCGCAACATTTTTCCGTGGGGCATTTTGATTGGCGGAGAAGAACTCCATAACAATCACCATTCATATGCCACGTCAGCGCGCTTGTCCAACAAGTGGTGGGAATTCGATATTGGCTGGATGTACATCCGCATCATGGAAATTTTCGGTCTGGCCCAAGTAAAAAAAGTTGCGCCTAAAGTGCAGCTGGCCGCCAGCAAATCTCAGTGCGATTTAGAAACGGTGCATGCGGTAATCGCGCATCGCTATGACGTGCTGGCACGTTACGCCCGCTCACTCAAAAAGACATGTTCGGATGAAATCCACAGTCTGAGCGAGCGCGCAGTCAGCGTCGACCGCAGTCTGGTCAAGCGCTTACTGCATGCAGACGAGCAGCAGTTGTCAGCACCTGAGCGCGCGCATATGCAGGAAGTGCTGAGCAACAGCAAAGTCCTGGAAACCATATGCTCAATGCGCAAAGATTTGAGTTCCGTATGGCAACGATCCACTGCCACCAAGGAACAACTGGTTCATCAGTTGGAAGATTGGTGCCATCGCGCCGAAGCAAGCGGGATCGTGGCCTTGCGCGATTTCTCCCAGCATCTACGCCGCTACGCGTTGACGCCTCAATCATAGAGAAGCACATATCAGTACAATAAAAAAGCCCGCGCATGCGGGCTTTTTTATTAGCGACAAAACTTAATGTCGCTTACTTTATTTTTGTTTCTTTGTATGCAACGTGCTTGCGTGCGACCGGATCAAATTTCTTTACTTCCATTTTGTCCGGGGTGGTACGCTTGTTTTTGGTAGTCGTATAGAAATGCCCGGTTCCAGCAGTCGATTCCAGCTTGATCTTTTCTCTCATGTCCTGCTCCTGATTTAAATCCGTTCGCCGCGCGCGCGCATTTCTGCGAGTACGACGTCGATGCCGTTCTTGTCTATGGTGCGCAATGCGGATTGTGAGATACGCAAGCGAACCCAGCGATTTTCGCTTTCAACCCAGAACCGCCGATTTTGCAGGTTAGGCAAAAAACGACGACGCGTTTTGTTATTGGCGTGGGAAACATGGTTCCCAAGCTGCGGCTTCTTGCCGGTTACTTGACATACGCGTGCCATGGACTGCTCCGAATTCGAGAAAGGGCTGGATTTTACACCATTCCGCCCGTTTGCCAAACCCCAATTTCTGGCTGAATGAAATGGGGTAGATGATTAAATCAGGCCGCGCTCCGCGAACGATATTACATTGCTGCCGGCGACGATGAAGTGGTCCAGCACGCGCACGTCTATCAACCGCAGAGCCTGCACCAAAGCCTCCGTCAGGACTTTATCGGCATTGCTGGGTTCAGCGACTCCAGAAGGATGGTTGTGGGCAAAAATCACCCCGCCCGCATTGTGGGTAAGCGTGCGCTTGACGACCTCCCGCGGATAAACGCTGGTCTGAGTCAACGTCCCGCGAAACAATTCCTCGACCTGCAACACGCGGTTCTGGCTATCGAGAAACAATGCGACGAATGCTTCGTAAGGCAATGCTTGCAGCGTCAATCGCAAAAAATTCCGCACCTCGGTGGGAGACCCCAGCACGTTGCCACTCGCCAGCCGCTCCTTGAGCGCCCGGCGCGCAATCTCCATGCTCGCCTGCAACTGCACGTATTTGCTCTGCCCCACCCCGCGCTGAACGCACAGATCGGACTCGCTGGCCGCACACAACGCAGTCAACGAACCGAAACGTTCCAGCAATTCTCGGCCGATATCTACGGCACTCTTTCCCGCAGTGCCTGTGCGCAAAAATATCGCCAGCAGTTCGGCATCAGATAATGCTTCTACGCCCCGTAACAGTAATTTTTCCCGCGGCCGCTCGCCCGCCGGCCAGTTCGCAATAGACATGATTTGTTCTCCTCGTAATGCATCGATAACGCACCACGTGATTTGAGTCCATCCTGCTAAAGGCCTAGCGCGCTGGCCGGACGCGGAAAACGCGATTA
Source organism: uncultured Alphaproteobacteria bacterium (assembly GCA_903928515.1). Classification (GTDB taxonomy): domain Bacteria; phylum Pseudomonadota; class Alphaproteobacteria; order Micropepsales; family Micropepsaceae; genus CAIYRG01. The sequence continues at coordinate 3,745 of CAIYRG010000088.1, forward strand.
ATCCACCATAGCCAAATGGTTTACACTTTGACGTTCTGCATAGGCAAAGCCTTATATATTCATGGCGGATTCGCAGCAAAAACGTGTATTGCTCGGCGTTACCGGTGGCATTGCAGCCTACAAGGCTGCGGAACTCACACGTCTGCTGATCAAAAGCGACTTTGCGGTGCAAGTAGTCATGACGCATTCGGCGCAAGGCTTCATCGGCGCTGCCACCTTTCAAGCGCTGTCCGGCAAGCCGGTGTATTGCGACATGTGGGACACCCGCATTCCCGACGGCATGGCGCATATCGAACTGTCACGCGGTTGCGATTTAATTCTGGTCGCGCCTGCCACTGCGGATTTCATAGCTAAACTGGTCCATGGCCATGCAGATGATCTGCTGTCCACGCTATGTCTGGCGCGCGA
>CAIYRG010000089.1 GCA_903928515.1 uncultured Alphaproteobacteria bacterium
CGCGCTTTTTCAGTTCGCGCGCAAAGGCGACCGAATCCTCAACGGACCAATCTTCGTCGACCGCCGAAATCCGCACCGACAATGGCAACGCGGCAGGCCACACGGCGCGCACGGCATCCACGATTTCCAGCGGAAACCGCATGCGGTTCTCGCGCGCGCCGCCGTAATTGTCGTTTCGTTGGTTGGCGACCGGCGACAGGAACTCTGCCAGCAGATAGCCGTGTGCTGCATGCAGTTCCAGCATCTGGAATTTGGCGGCCCAGGCGCGGTGCGTCGCGGCGACAAAATCCTCGCGCACCTTCTTGAAATCCGCTTCCGTCATGGCGCGCGGCGTATGATAGCCCGGCCCGAACGGCACGGCGCTGGGCGCAATCGTTTGCCAGGGCTTATCGGAGGTTTGTTGGTTGAGCGGCGCGCCGCCTTCCCAAGGACGCTGGGTCGAGGCCTTGCGGCCCGCATGGCCGAGCTGAATGGCAGGCACCGCACCTTGCGACGACAAGAAGCCCGCGATCTTCGCCATCGCTTCTTGCTGCTCGTCATTCCACAAACCGGTGCAGCCAGGCGTGATGCGCCCTTCGGGCGACACGCCTGAGGCCTCCACGCAGACGATCCCAGCTCCACCAAGAGCAAAGCGGCCGAGATGCACGAAATGCCAATCGTTCGGCACGCCATCAATGGCCGAATATTGGCACATCGGCGAAATCATCACGCGGTTGCGCGCGGTGATGGAACGCAAGCTGATGGGAGAGAAGAGAACGCTCAAACGATTTGCTCCCAGTCAATGTCGCGTCAAAAACCGAGTTCGCCCTCGGGCGGCGTTTCGCCGAATTCCTCGGCGCGCTTGCGATGGGCCAGCGTATCGAGAATGGCGTTGACGAATTTCGGTTCCTGGCCATCGAAGAAGTCGCGCGACAGCTCGACATATTCGTCGATCACGACTTTGGCCGGAATGTCGCGGCGCGCCACCAACTCATAGGCCGCGGCCCGCAACAGCGCCCGCAGAATGGCGTCGATGCGCGCAAGCGTCCACCCGGCCGCCAATGCGCGCGCCAGTGAGCGGTCGATTTCCATCTGATGCTGCAACACGCCGTTCACGACATCGGCGAAAAAGGCTTCGTCATGCGGCCCGGCATTGCCCACTTCCGCATCAACGCTGGCGAAGCGATGCTCGATGAATTCGGCGATCACATCTTCGGGCGCACCGCCGGTGATTTCCAACTGATACAATGCCTGAAGTGCTGCGAGACGGGCGGCACTGCGTTCGGCGTGCGGCGCGGATGGTTTGCCGTTCATCGCCCGCTCGAAACGGCCGGCTGGCCCGAGAAGCGCTTCTTCACATCCATCATCGCAAGGCAGGCACGCGCGGCATCGCCGCCTTTGTCGAGCAACGTGCGCTCGGCGCGGCGCAAAGCCTGCGCTTCATTGTCCACCGTGAGAATGCCGTTGCCGATGGCGAGGCCGTCGTAAACGGTGAGATCCATCAGCGCGCGAGCCGATTGCATGGCGACGATATCGAAATGGAACGTCTCGCCGCGAATGACGCAACCCAGCGCGACGAAGCCGTCATACAGCCCGGCCGCGTGCTTGATGGCGGCGGGAATTTCCAGCGCCCCCGGCACAGTCACGCGATCACTCATCACGCCGCCGATATCGAGCGCATTCGCCGCGCCCTCATAGAGCGCATCCGAAATATGCGGATAGAAGCGCGCTTCCACCAACAATACGCGCGTCATTGCGGCTTTCCTTTTCCCACCGGCTTCGTGCCGACGATCTGCAAACCATAGCCTTCGAGCGCGACCGCGCGCCGCTCCGGCGTGTTGGTGAGGAGAATCATGCTTTTGACCCCGAGGTCGAGCAGAATTTGCGCGCCGATGCCGTATTCCTTCAGTCGCGTCTCTTCGGACGGATCGCGGCGGCCTGCCAGCAAATCGGTAAGCGCGGGCGTGTTGCTGGGCTGCAGCAGCACCACCACGCCTCTGTCGGCCTCGCCGATCATGCGCATCGCGGGCGTCAATATATCGCCCCGCCCCGTTGTGGCGCCCAGCATGTCGCCAAACAGATTGGCCGCGTGCATGCGCACCAGCACCGGCTCGGGCCCCGAGATATCGCCCTTCACCAACGCCAGATGCTCGCTGTTCTCGATGGTGTTGCGATAAATCACGAGGCGGAATTTGCCGCCGAAATGGCTCTCGAATTCGCTTTCGGAAACGCGCGCGACGATGTGATCGTATTTGCGGCGATAGGCGATGAGATCGGCGATGGTGCCGACCTTCAGCCCGTGCAATTGCGCGAACTTCACCAGATCGGGCAGACGCGCCATCGTGCCGTCGTCATTCATGATTTCGCAGATGACGCCGGCCGGGTTCAGTCCGGCGAGCCGCGCGATATCCACCGCGGCTTCCGTATGGCCCGTGCGCACCAGCACACCGCCGCCGCGCGCCACCAACGGAAACACGTGGCCCGGCTTCACGATGTCCTCCGGCCCCTTGGTGGGATCGATGGCGACCGAAATCGTGTGCGCGCGATCATGCGCGGAGATGCCGGTGGAAACGCCTTCCCTGGCCTCGATGGACACCGTGAACGCGGTTTGATGGCGCGTGCCGTTGCTGGGCGCCATCATCGGCAGATTCAACTGGTTGGCGCGCTCCTTGGTGAGCGCGAGGCAGATCAGGCCGCGGCCAAAGCGCGCCATGAAGTTCACGGCATCGGGCGTGCACATCTGTGCGGGGATCACGAGATCGCCTTCGTTCTCGCGATCTTCGGCATCGACCAGGATGAACATGCGGCCGTTGCGCGCGTCCTCGAACACCTCGTCGATGGAGGAGATGTAGTCGTGAAAGACGTTCAAATTCTGCGCCGTCATGTGCCCATTATCATTTTGAAGTCGTGGCCTCGTTGAGCCGCGCCACATAGCGCATCATGAGATCGACTTCGAGGTTTACCTTCTGGCCCACCTGGAACGTTCCGAAATTCGTCACCTTCGCGGTGTGCGGGATGATGTTCACGCCGAAGCGCACACCCTGCACCGCGTTCACCGTCAGCGACACGCCGTCGAGCGCGATCGAACCTTTCGGCGCGATGAACTTGGCAAGCGCAGCCGGCGCTTCGAATTCAATGCGCGTGCTTTCGCCTTCCGGCGTGATGGACACGATGTGCGCCAAGCCATCGATATGGCCGGTGACGATGTGCCCGCCCAATTCGTCGCCAATCTTCAGCGGCCGTTCCAAATTCACCGCCGTGCCCACGCCCCACGCCCCGATATTGGTGCAGGCCAGGGTTTCGGCCGAGGCCGTCACCGAGAAGGTGGAAGCCGCGGGATCGCGCTCCACCACCGTCAGGCAGCAGCCCGAGCAGGCGACCGAGGCGCCGATATCCAGCGCGCTCACGTCGAAAGGTGCTGCGATGGCAATATGCGTGTCGCCGCGCTTTTCGAGCGTGCGCACACTTCCCAGGGCCGTGACGATACCGGTGAACATGGCGGTTCCTTAGACTTTCGAGGGTTCTAGACCCTGCCCCGGTAGCTTTCCAGGACATCCGGTCCCAGAACCCGGCGTTCAAATGCTTCAAATAGACCCGGCACCGGGGCCAGCGCCGAAGGTGGCCCGGAGGGGAAGGTCATCGGCGCGCGATAGATATAGAGACGGTCGGCCAGTTTCGCATCCAGGAACGCGGCGTGAATCTTCGCCCCCCCCTCGACCAGCAGCCGCGTGAAGCCGCGCTCCGCCAGCATGTGCAACAACGCCGCCAGATCGGGCCGCCCACCGATCCCCACCACCGATAGCACCTCCACGCCCAAGCTTTCCAATGCCCGGCGGCGTTCGTTGCGGGCGTGCATGGCCTCCGCCCCGCCTGCCTCGCGCGCCAACGAAAAATCGGCAGGCATCACGACGATGAGCGGCACGGATTTCGCGGTCGTCACAAGTTTGGAGTCCAGCGGCAGACGCAGTTGCGAATCCAACACGATGCGAATGGGCGAGCGATCCTCCAGCCCCGGCAAGCGGCAGGTGAGTTCGGGATCGTCGGCCAGTGCCGTGTCGATGCCGATCAGAATAGCATCATGCGTGGCGCGCAACAGATGCGCATGTGCACGCGCAGGCTCCGAAGTGAGCCAGCGTGTTTGGCCAGGATCATCTGAAGATCGGCCATCGGCGATAAGGCCGTTCGCACTCTCCGCGATCTTCAACGCGACAAGCGGGCGGTTTTGCGTGACACGCAAAAAGAACCCGGCGTTAAGCTCGGCAGCTTCTTGTTCGCAGACGCCGGTGATCACCTCGATGCCCGCATCGCGCAACATCTGAAAGCCGCGACCCGACACGCGCGGATCGGGATCGCCGACCGCGCACACAACGCGCGCGACGCCGGAAGCGACCAACGCTTCGGCACAAGGTGGCGTCTTGCCGTGATGCGAGCACGGTTCAAGCGTGACGTAAGCCGTTGCACCGCGAGCGGCTTCACCGGCACGCCTCAGCGCTTCGGTTTCGGCATGCGGACGCCCGCCGCGTTGCGTCCAGCCACGCCCGACGATTTTGTTGTCTTTGACAATGACGCAACCCACCGCCGGATTGGGCGCAACCTGCCCCAACCCGCGCGCTGCGAGCACGAAAGCGTGGCGGATAAGTGCTTCTTCTTTTGTCGGAACAGAGGGCATCGTAATGTAAATGTCGCTCTCAGAAGGCTCTATCGCCGTAACGTCATTGCCCATTTATCCGAGCAAGCGCATACGACAACTGAAAATCATCGGTCTTTGTGTTGGGACTTGGGCGAAATATCTCAGCGCCCGCCCCAGAGGATGGACCGAATGACAAACGTTCCGCCATTTGCGCCTCAGCCAATGGGCCGCAAACGCCCCTATCGTTCACTTCTGCTTCTTGTAAGACAGTTACGTCGGGGTGAATACCGTCCTCAATTGCACGGCCCGACGGCAGATAATACGTCGACGTTGTAAGACGAAGTGCGCCACCCTGTTGGCCTACGGGTATGATTGTTTGAATTACACCCAAACCGACAGATTTCGCGCCGACTATAGTCGCGCGATGATGATCCTGCAGTGCACCAGCAACGATTTCTGCGCCCGATGCCGAAACCTCATTGATAAGCACAACCATTGGCTTTCCATCAGCTATGTCGCCTGAGTTCGCTTTATAAGTCATATTGTCCGGGCGCGTACGGCCACGAAGCGAAACTATTTCGCCGTCATCAAGGAAATCATCGGCGACGGCGATGACTTGATCCAATAGCCCCCCGGAATTGTTGCGAAGGTCAAGAACGTAACCTTTGATCTCCGGTCCAATTTGTTTCTTGAGATCCGCCACGTCTTTTCTCATCTGAGCGTCGACGGTGCTATCGAACTGATTAAGACGGATGTAACCGACATTGCCTTCTTTTCGATAAGTGATCGCCTCTTGTCGAACGAACGAACGCGTCAATGTCACCTCTAATGGCTGCCCCATACCTTGCCGAAGAATTGTGAGTGTAATTTGGGAATTTTCTGGTCCGCGCAGCCTCTCCACGACTTGCTCCAGCGTAAGCTCATGGATGCTATGGCCGTCGATATCCGTAATGTAATCGCCGGGCTTTATCTCGCTTCTGGCCGCAGGCGAATTTGCTATCAATGACACCACTTTCGCAAAGCCGTAAGTGGAAGAAACATTCAATCCAATGCCTGCAATAGAACCCGATGCGCGCACTTGCATCTCCGTGAATTCCCTAGCGGTCATGTATTTCGACTGATGATCTAGAGAAGATAACATTCCCCCTATCGCCGCATCGATCAATGAAGCCGTGTCTACTTCGTGGACGTAACTGGCGAGAATTTGCTCGAACGCATTTCCAAACCGGTCAAGATCACGATAGACCTGCGGCTTATCCGTTGCGCTATTGGCTGGAACAAGCGCTGAAGCCAATGCAAATCCACACACCAATCCCGCAATGAATTTTTTCATTTACGTCCCCTGTTGGTGAGAATATTGCGATTTGTATCATCGCCCGTGTGTATAGGCGATTCCGGACAGAAGCATTGTACGGCACACTATCCGCTCACTATCTCCGTCAGCTTCGCCACGGTGTTCAGGTTTCGCGCGGTGCCGGTTTTGGATGCTGCAATTTTCAATTTCGATTTGCCCATGCCGCTCGGATAATGGACGTAAATCTCGCGGGCACCGAGGCGCAGTTCTTCGTCGCTCTTGCCGGTGGCGCGCTTCAATTCATCTTTCGGCGGCACGTCGTCCAAGAACAAAACGTAGGTGAATTTCGGGTCGGCTTTCGCAAACGGATTGGCCTTGAGGATCGCCGCCATCTCGGCCGCGGAACGCACCAGCACGCCAACCGCTTTGCCGGTGAGTTCGTGTAGGCGCGTTTCCAATGCAACCTTCACCTTCGCCTCGGCCAGTTTGCTATCGAACACCACATTGCCGCTGGCGATGTAGGTTTCAATCTGGGTGAAGCCCGCCTCCGCGCATAGGCGTTTGAGGTCGGCCATCGGGAGGGCTCCCGTGCCGCCGACATTCACGGCGCGAAGAAGGGCAACATAGCGAGGCATGACGCCAGATTAGCACGCCGACCACGGCCCTCTAGGGCAGTTTCAGCAGCGCCTTGCGCAGGGAGGATTCCGAGGTTTTGGGCGAAAGCCAGATGCCGAAGAAATCGGCCGCGAACTTCCCTGATGGGAGCGTGCCGGTTGGCATGCCGTTCTTGAACACGCGCACCGGCTGGCCCGGCACATACAGTGCTGTGATCTCATCACCCTTGGCCACGGCAGGAAACACGGCCGTCATCGCGGCGTCGTAGGTTTTCATCTCCGCATCGCTCAGAGCCGGATCGACAATCCGCATCTGCTCGTCCGAGCGCTGCACGATGTCGATGCCGTCGAAGCTCATCGCGTAAGTGAGTGTCAGGGCGAACGGCGCGTCCATGCTCCAGCTCGGTGCATCCGTCCACAGCGTGGCGGTGTAAACCGTCAGCAGCAGGAACGACATCCGGCCGCTGCCATACGGGGCGCTCGCATGGATCGTGCCGGTGATCTCGACAGGGGCGACCTCAGGAGCTGATGCGGCCCAAACAGGCGTCGCCGACAGCATCACCGCGAGCGCGAAAACTTTGGACTGAGGGCGCATGGAACCGCTTTCAGCGTGTGGAGGCCATGTCTATACGCAAGCCGCTCCGTTCGGTTCACATGCGCGCGACAGCGTAGCGCGACCAGTTCCCTCCTAAACGGGCCGCGAACGCGCTAACGTGCACATCAATCAGCGGAGACCTGTGTATGCGGCATGTTGGAAGTTGGGCCTTGGCGCTGATGCTTGTTTCCGCAGGGAGCGCGCAGGCGGCCGATTATTATTTCGGCGGCATTGTCGGCGAGGACGATCCGCAAGTGCTGCTGGTGGACCCCGCCACCATCCAGCCTTCGACCAGCGGCAACAAAACGGCCGAGTTCTATTGGATCGGCCGCAACGATTTTTGGACCGACGAATTCGTGGAAATGGATTGCACCGCGTCGCGTTGGCGCGTGCTCCACGCCGTGGACAACAACGAAGGTGCCGATGGCGCGAAAGAATTGCAGCGCGACGATCAGGCCCGCGATTGGGATGATCTGGAGGCCGGATCGTTCGGCGCGCATATGCGCGATATGGTTTGCAAATACCCGGCTGAAAAACCGACCGGCGACGACGTGTTCCCCGCCGCCAACCGGCACCAAGCCATTCAACAGGCCTCAGAGGCGCTGGAAACGATCCTCGCCGACCAGAAAAACAAAAAATAGAAGCCCCGTCTTATTAGAGGCCGTTCAGTCTCTATCGATAGTCGAGAGTTCGCCCACGAAGGTCTCGAAATCCTTCGCTTCGCGGAAGTTCTTGTAGACCGAGGCGAAGCGGATATAGGCAACCTTATCGAGGCTCGCCAAAGCCTGCATCACCAACTCGCCGATCACGGTGGACGGCACTTCGTTCTCGCCCATGCTTTCCAGGCGGCGCACGATGCCGGTGATCATGCGCTCCACGCGCTCCACCTCCACCGGGCGCTTTCGCAACGCCTGATGGATGGCGCGCTCCAGCTTCTCGCGGTCGAAGGTTTCGCGGCGCCCCGATTTCTTCAGCACGGTGAGTTCGCGCAACTGCACGCGCTCGAACGTCGTGAAGCGCCCGCCGCAGGCCGGGCACAGGCGGCGGCGGCGAATGGCAGCGTTGTCTTCCGACGGACGGCTGTCTTTCACCTGGGTGTCGTCGTGACCGCAAAAGGGACAGCGCATGGCGTTCTCTCTGTCGTGTGGGGTGTTTTAAGATTGATAGATCGGGAAACGATGGCACAACGCTGTTGCGCGTTCGCGCACGCGGGCTTCAACGGCCGGATCGCCCTCTTCGCCCTTGGCCGCGATGCCGTCGAGCACTTCGACAATCATCTCGGCCACGTATTTGAACTCGGCCACGCCGAAACCGCGGGTTGTGCCCGCCGGCGTGCCGAGGCGCACGCCCGAGGTGACAAAGGGCTTTTCCGGATCGAAGGGAATGGCGTTCTTGTTGCAGGTGATGAAGGCGCGATCGAGCGACTTCTCGGCTGACTTGCCGGTCGCCTTCTTGGGGCGCAGATCGACCAGCATCAGATGGTTGTCGGTGCCGCCCGAAACAATATCGAGGCCTTTGCTTTGCAGCGCGGATGCGAGTGCCTGCGCGTTCTGCACGATGTTGTGCGCGTAGGTTTTGAATTCCGGCTTCAACGCTTCGGCAAACGCCACCGCCTTCGCGGCGACGACGTGCATCAACGGCCCGCCTTGAAGCCCTGGGAACACCGCCGAATTGATCTTCTTGGCGATCGCTTCGTCATTCGAAAGGATCAGGCCGCCGCGCGGGCCGCGCAACGATTTGTGCGTGGTGGATGTCACCACATGCGCGTGCGGGATCGGGCTCGGATGCGCGCCGCCTGCGACGAGGCCGGCGAAGTGCGCCATGTCGACCATCAGATACGCGCCGACTTCATCGGCGATCTCACGGAAGCGCGCGAAATCCCAATGGCGCGAATAGGCCGTGCCGCCGGCAAGGATCAGCTTCGGCTTCACCTCGCGCGCGATCTGCGCGACTTGATCCATGTCGATGCGCTGGTCCTGACGGCGCACGCCATAGGGCGCGACCTTGAACCATTTGCCCGACATGTTGACCGGCGAGCCGTGCGTGAGATGGCCACCGGCCGCGAGATCGAGACCCATGAACGTATCGCCCGGCTGCAGCAGCGCCAGGAACACAGCCTGGTTCATCTGGCTGCCCGAATTGGGCTGCACGTTCGCATAGTTGCAACCGAACAGCTTGCAGGCGCGATCAATCGCGAGCTGCTCGACGATGTCGACATATTCGCAGCCGCCGTAATAGCGGCGGCCCGGATAACCTTCGGCGTATTTGTTGGTGAGCACCGAGCCTTGTGCTTCCAGCACCGCTTTGGAGACGATGTTCTCCGAGGCGATAAGCTCGATCTTGTCCTGCTGACGGCCCAGTTCTTTCGCAATGGCCGACGCGACTTCAGGGTCCGCGTCTTTCAGGCTGCGGCTGAAAAATCCGGAATCGTTTGCAGTGGCTGATGAGGCCGACATCCCATACTCCCAACGAACGCATGATTGGTGGCCCCACTAGTGGAGCACTCACCCTCCCTTTACCAAATCTTGCGGGCTCGCACGAAGAATTGTGTCTCGGGACGTCCAAGAAATGACGCGGCCTTCGGGCGCACGATTTTCAGTGGAAGCCCAGTCGAGCCAAAACAAACGAGGCTTTGGCGAAGCCAAAACCATCGCCTTTTGAATAATCGGCCTTCCCGGACCTACAGAAATGCCCCTGAATTTTGGGTGTGTTCAGGCACTCTCGGGCCTTCGGCCCCAGGCTGGAAACCAACATTTCGCAAAGTCCCCAAATGGGCCTTTTTCTTCTTGCTTGGCCGACTCGTGCGCCTTATAGCGGTTGTTACGATAGGAACAGGGCGTGAACTCACCGGCCAAGGAGCCAGCGATGGCGCAGGATTCGGACAGCAAAGACACCCGCGCCGACGACGTGCTGCGGCTTACCGGCGACATCGTCGCCGCCTATGTCGGCAACAATCCCATTCCCGTGGCCGATGTGCCTGCGATGATCAAAAGCGTGCATGCCACGCTGGGCGGCTTGGCAGGGCCGGCACCGGGCGATACCGCGCCCGCTCACAAGCCGATGGTGCCGGTGAAGCGTTCGATCACCGACGAATATCTGGTGTGCCTCGAAGACGGCAAAAAGCTGAAGATGCTGAAGCGCTATCTGCGCACGACCTACGGCATGACGCCGGAAGAGTACCGCGCCAAATGGGGCCTGCCTGTCGACTATCCGATGGTGGCGCCGAACTACGCCGCGCAACGCTCTGAATTCGCGAAGAAAATCGGGCTTGGCCGCGGCGACGAAGCACGCGCCAAACGTCGCAAGTAATTTAGCTCTTCTTATTGATCACGTAATCGAGCTTCTTCACGGCGGCCGCTTCCAGAGCCGCGCGCGGCGCATTGGCCGGGCCGGTGATCGACGCCTCCACGCCGGTGACGGCATCAATGGCGGTCGCCTTGGCGTAGGCGCCCATCACCGTGATCTCGATCAGAATTTCGCGCTTCTTTCCGGTTGGTCCGGAACCGCTCACGCGGCGCGCTTCAGGCTGTGCGCCGTCCACACCCGATCAAGCGCAATCACCAGCCGCTCGATCATCTCGTCGGTGTGCGACGGACCTGGCGTGAAGCGCAGACGTTCGGTGCCGCGCGGCACGGTCGGGAAGTTGATCGGCTGCACATAGACGCCGTGCTCGAACAACAGCTCGTCGGACACGCGCTTGCAGAGCGTGGGATCGCCCACCAGCACCGGCACGATATGGCTCGGGCTCTCCATCAGCGGCAGATCCGCCTTCATCAACGCGGTCTTCAGCTTGTTGACGCGGTTGTGCAGCAGATCGCGTTCGACCTGGCTCGATTTCAGATGGCGCACGGATGCCAGCGCACCGGCCGCGATGGTCGGCGGAATTGAGGTGGTGAAGATGAAGCCAGGCGCGAACGAGCGCACGCAATCGATGATCGAAGCGGACGCGGTGATGTAACCGCCCATCACGCCGAAAGCCTTGGCGAGCGTGGCTTCGATGATATCGACGCGGGCCATCGCCTTGTCGCGTTCGGCAACGCCGCCGCCGCGCGGGCCATAAAGGCCGACGCCATGGACTTCATCAAGGAAGGTGAGCGCGCCATAGCGTTCCGCGATATCGCAGATCTCGTTGATAAGGCCGAAATCGCCTTCCATCGAATAGACGGATTCGAAGGTGATGATCTTCGGCGCTGCCGGATCGTCGGCCTTGATCAGCTCTTCGAGATGCGCCGGATCGTTGTGGCGGAA
>CAIYRG010000090.1 GCA_903928515.1 uncultured Alphaproteobacteria bacterium
CGTGGCCCTTGGCCTCGGCGAAGACTTCCTTGATGTCGCCGGACAGCGCGGCCTTCTCTTCTTCCAGCCGCTCGATGCGCTCGATCAAAGAGCGCAATTGCCCTGCCGTGAATGCCGCCTTCGCCATGACCGTCCTCGTGTTTGGGACCGGCAATAAAGAGGGGAAGGACGCGGAGCGCTAGGGGCCAAAGCACGCATAGCTGTGAGTCTTCATGGGCCGTGGGTCGGCCCGTTGGAATTCTAATGCTGATGGGGCGGTTTGGCGGCGAATTGGGCCTGGGCATCGGGGCTGGCCGCTTTCTGGTAGCGGGCTTTCCAATCGGCCGGTGACATGCCGTAGACCACTTCGCGGGCCTCGTCCTTGCCCAGCGTGATGCCTTTCCCGGCGGCGGCCTCGCGATACCAATCGCCCAGGCAGTTGCGGCAGAACCCGGCCAGATTCATCAGATCGATGTTCTGCACGTCATGGCGTTCGCGCAGGTGCGCGACCAGTTTGCGGAAGGCGGCGGCTTCCAGTTCGGTTTTGGTGTTCTCATCCATCACGGGTGACCCTTTTGTGTTTTTGAGCGCGAGCGGACGGCTGAAATCTATCCGAGAGGGGCCCATGGCGTGAAGCGCGTCGCGCAACACGCCCTCCAGCCGCTTTTGCCACACTGCGAGGCCTTGTTCGGAACCTATCAAATCTTGCCGCACCTCGATCAGCACATGCGGCAGGCCGCGCATCGTGCCGTGGCGATAGAGCGTGTCGTTCTCCAGCGTGCCGGAATAGGGCTCGTTGTCGCCGACCACGATGTCGCCCTCGCGCGACAGGCGGTCCATCAGCGCACGCGCCAGGCGCGGGTCTTTGTCCCACAAAATACCGATGTGCCAGGGGCGCGGGACCCCGCGCCACACCGGCGTGAAACTGTGCATCGACACGAGAATCGGCAGCAGACCTTGGGAAAGCGCCTCGTCGATCTTGGCCTCGACAGCCTGATGATAGGGCGCGTGGTAGCGCGCAACGCGCTCGGCCACGTCCGCTTCGCGATTGCCCGGCACAATACGGCCGTCAGACAGTTTCATCACCGCGGTGGGGTCGTCCGCGCCGCGATTGAGATCGACCACCAGGCGCGACCAGCGGCCCAGAAGAGCAGGCGCATCGAACGCCGTGGCCAGATGCCGCGTCAGCGCGGCCGCGCCAATATCGAACGCGATATGGGTGGAAAAGGCCTCTTGGCAGAGGCCGAGATCGCCGAGCCCCGGAGGCACGGCGTTGGACGCATGATCGCACAGGAACAGGAGCGCGGCCGGTTTCCCCGCATTGCAGGTTTCAAAGGCGCTCTCATGCGCCTCAGAGCGTGCGTTGCCCGACTCATCCATGGCCATGGCATCTTTATAAACGCCAACGCCTTCCCATGCCGATATGGCGCTGCGCCGCGCCTGCGGAACACGGCGAACATCATAGGGCGAAGAAGAGTGCTCAGGCGCATTGACAAGATGGGGGGCCGGACTGGCAATTAGCCCACGATGCGTCATGTGTTTTTCATCTGCGCGTGCTTCCTGCTGGCAGGCATTTTCACCTGCAAACCGGCGGAGTCGGCCCTGCGCGTGTGCAACAAAACCGACCATGCGGCATCTGTCGCCATCGGCTTCTTCGACGGTAAGGACTGGTCGAGTCAGGGCTGGTGGACGGTCGCCCCTGCCGGATGCAGCGAGCTGGTGGGCGGGTCGCTGAACGCGCGCTACTATTATCTCTATGCCATTCACCAGGATGTGGGCGGCGCCTGGGACGGCGACCGCGGTTTCTGCACCGTGGGGCAGCAATTCCGCATCCCAGGGCGTGCCAACTGCCAAGGACGGAGCTATGAACGCAGCCCGTTCTTCCAGATCGACACGGGCGATGCGCCCGACTGGACCGAAAATTTGGAGGATTGAACGGTCCGGAACTGTCGGACCGCAATCCTCGTTGCAATGTTAGGATCTGCATGCGCCGTAGCCGCAAAACCAAGATCGTCGCCACGTTGGGCCCCGCCTCCTCGTCGGAGGAGCGCATCGCCGAGCTTTCGCGCGCCGGCGTGGACGTGTTCCGCATCAATATGAGCCACACCAGCCACGACTTGCTGAAGACGCTCGTGGGCCGCGTGCGCAAAGCCGAGCATGAAATCGAGCATCCCATCGCCATCCTGGTCGATCTACAGGGGCCCAAATTGCGGCTCGGCAATTTCGACGCGGGCATTGCGCAGTTGCAGCCCGGCGCGAAGCTGAAGCTCTTTTTGGGCGAGACGGGCGGCACCGAAACGACGCTGCCCATTCCCCATCCCGAAATTTTTGCCGCGCTGAAGCCCGGCGCCTCCATCCTGATCGATGACGGCAAGGTGCGCTTGCGCGCCGACACCGTTTCCAAAACCGAGATTGAGGCCACCGTGGTGACCGCGGGGCCTGTGAAGAACCACAAGGGCATCAATCTGCCCGACACGCTGCTGCCGATTCCCGCGCTGACTCCGAAGGACCGCGCCGATCTCGACTACGCGCTGGAACTCGACATCGATTGGATCGCGCTGTCCTTCGTGCAGCGCCCCGATGACGTGGCGGAATTGCGCAAGATCGTGGCGGGCCGCGCCGGCGTGCTGTCGAAAATCGAGAAGCCGCAGGCCATCGAGACGCTGGATGGAATCATCGAACTCTCCGACGCTGTGATGGTCGCGCGTGGCGACCTCGGCGTGGAAATGCCCTTGGAAAGCGTACCCGGCACGCAGAAGCACATCATTCGCGCGGCGCGCAAAGCGGGCAAGCCCGTGGTCGTCGCCACGCAGATGTTGGAATCCATGATCAACGCGCCGGTGCCGACGCGCGCCGAAGCCTCCGACGTGGCGACCGCCGTGTTCGAAGGCGCGGACGCCGTGATGCTGTCGGCCGAAACCGCCGCCGGTTCTTATCCGGTGGAAGCGGTGACGATGATGGACCGCGTGGCGCAATCGGTGGAATCGGACAGCTATTACCCCGGCATCATCAACGCGCAGCGTTTCCCGCCCGAAGCCACCATGGCCGACGCCATCATGGCGGCGGTGCATGACGTGACCCACACGCTGCAGGCCTCCGCCATCGTATGCTGGACGAAATCCGGCTCCACCGGTTTGCGCGCCGCGCGCGAGCGGCCCGAAGCGCCGGTGATCGCGTTGACGCCGATCGTGCAGATCGCACGGCGGCTGACGCTGGCCTGGGGCCTGCATTGCGTCACCACCGACGACGCCAAGAGCCTGGACGACGTGGCCGAGCGCGCCTGCCAGATCGCGCAAGCGGAAGGCTTCGCGAAAACCGGCGACCGCGTGGTGATCACCGCCGGTTTGCCGCTGGGCACACCGGGCGCCACCAACCTGTTGCGCGTGGCCTTCGTCGGCGCACGGCAAAACTAAGCGGCACACCCGCTGCGCGAGCACAGCATCTCTAAGGCGCGCTAGCGCGCCAAGAGATGCTAGTGAAGAAAAACGGCGGCGCAGTTGCCCGCGCCGCCGTCTCGTGTGCTCCACGAACTTTTAAAATTCAGATATTTTGGCCGCCAAGATCGCGCGACAATTCCCGCACGCGATCCGCAATGCCATCGACATACGGATCGATCGCCAAGGCCTTCTTGTAGGCTTCCAAGGCATGCGCCTTGTCGCCGAATTCTTCGAGCACCGAACCCAAGCCCACGAGCGCACCGTAGTGGCGCGGCTCCAACGCGAGCGCCTTATGCAGCGATTGGATCGTGTCGTCGTAATCTTCTTTTTCCGCCGAGACCGCTGCGCGTTCGTTCCAGCCTTGCGCAAAGTTCGGCGCAACTTTGGTGAGACGCTTCAGCAGATCGAGCGACGTGTCGTTGTCGCCGTCATCGTGCGCGCGTTGCGCCCGCTGCAGCAGCAGATCGGCAGTCGGGCTGCCCGAGTGATTCCACGCGCTATCCAACTGACTTTCCAGCGTATGCGCCTCGGCCGGCGTTTTCGCCGAAGCCAAGTTCTTCAGCAGCGCATCGGTGCTGATGGGCGTTGCAGTTGTGGCCTGTGGAGCCGGTTCGCGCGCCAGTACGGCAGTGGGCAGTACCAACGCAAACACTAGGAGAAGGTTCCGCATACGAAAAAGCTAAATCAGATTTTTTTACGGCGCGAGAGTTTTTAGAGTTTCTGGTGTCGCACCGCCTGTCGCATGATCGAGGAGTTCCGCGAGATGAAGTGCCGGCAAGGATTCTGTTTCAATTCCTGACAGTTGCGTCAGGCATCCGATGTTGCCGCTGACGATAATTTGCGCACCGCTGGCGTTGATTGCAGCACGTTTGCGCGCGCGCAATTCGCCGGAGATTTCCGGCTGTAAGAGACTGTAACTCCCGGCAGATCCACAACAAAGATGCTCTTCCGCAAACGGCATCAGCGTGAAGCCTAAGCTGCGCAACGCCGCTTCTGCCTGGCCTTTCAGCTTCTGCCCATGCTGGAGAGAACATGGCGGGTGATATGCCACGCGCAGTCCTCCGCGTACGGAGCGCAGGGCGTCGGGTTCCACGAGTTCCGAGAAGTCGCGCACCTTCGCGGCGAATTCTATGGCCCGTGATTCTTCCGGCTCGCCCAAAAACAGCTTGGGGTATTCCTTCAAGAAGGCCGCGCAGCCGCTCGCCGTGTTGAGGATCGCATCGGCATTGGCAGCGCCCTGCTCCACCGCGCGCATCATCGCGCGCGCGAGTGCCTTGGCCTCATCGGCTTTGCCCATATGGAACGCCAACGCGCCGCAACAGCCGGATTGCGACAATGCTTTCGCAGCGTCGCCCTGACTTGCCAGCACGCGCGCGGCCGCCAGATCGATCTCAGGCGCTAAGGCCCGCTGCACGCAGCCCGGCAGAAGCGCGATGCTACGCTTGGGACTTTGCGGCACTGGCGCGGAGCGTTTTTGCTCGGCGTTCAGAATTTTTCGTGCCGGAATCTTTTTCGCCAACGCGCCGAGCTTTCCCGGAAGCAGACGGGCGAGTGGTGCCGCGATGCGTCCGAGTGTCAGCGCGGGTGAAAAGAGTTTCGGACGCGTCAACACGAGCAACACCGATGCGCGATAGGCGCGCTCGGCAAAGGGGCGTCGGTAATGGTTCTCGATATGCACGCGGGCGGTATCGACCAGCACCGAATAATCGACATTCGACGGGCACGTGGTGCGGCAGCCCAGGCACGACAGGCAGCGGTCGATATGCAGCACGGTTTCGGGCGTGGGCGCTGCGCCGGTTTCCAGCATGTTCTGAATGAGCGCGATACGGCCGCGCGGGCTATCGCGCTCATCGCCCAGCAACACATAGGTTGGGCACGTCGCTGTGCAGAAGCCGCAATGCACGCAGGCGCGCAAAGAGGCTTCCGACGCGCGCAGATGCGGATCGGCGAGTTGGTCTTGGCGGAAATTCGTGCGCATCAGATCCCCTCGTACATCCGGCCGGGATTCAAGATGTGCGACGGATCGAAGGCGGCTTTCACGCTGCGCGTGAGGCCGGCGCGTGTGACGTCCAAGGGCGGAAATACGGAAGCACTCGCGCGTGTAGAGAGCGAACTGCGCAACAGCATCGCGTGCCCTTGCGCGCGCGACACGCACGCTTGCATCTTCGCTTCGGCCTCTGCCCCTGGCGATAGCGCCAACCACAACACGCTGCCTGCCGCGTCAGCGGCCCAAACCACCGGCGAAAGATCTTTCAAAACATTTTCCGCTTCCGACGACGGCACGTGCACGCGCCACAGATCGGCGGCGGTGAGCGCCAGGAACGTGCCGTCAGCGATGCCACGAAACAGCGACGCGCCCAAACCATCGTCGAGAAAAACCGGATCGAACTTGGCGAAGGCGGTTTGCAGCCGCTGCAATTTTTCTGAGACCGGCTCAACTGCACCTTCAACACGAATGAGCGCCACACCATCGGCACCGGCCAGCTTTCCGAACGTCACGGGCAATGCGCCGCGCGGCAGATAGGCAAGACCTGTCGCCTCCAGCGGCAGACGCGCCGCTTCGCGCAAAGCGGACAGGCCTTGCGCCACGCTGGCACCGCGCAGCGACAGCACGGCTGCGCGTTCGGGCTTCGGCACCACGCGGAAAGTGAGTTCACTAAGAACGCCCAGCGTGCCGAACGCGCCGCACATCAATTTTGACAAATCGAAGCCGGTGACATTCTTCACCACTTTGCCGCCAGCGCTGAAGGCTTCGCCAAAGCCGTTGACGGCGCGGAAGGCCAGCAGACTGTCGCGCGCCGC
>CAIYRG010000091.1 GCA_903928515.1 uncultured Alphaproteobacteria bacterium
AGGGTTCTAAGATTAGACCCTCCCCGCCGTCATGGCCGCCCTTGAGGCGGCTACCCATCCGCGCGCGTCCGTGCGCCGACATAACATTTCTCGCGCCCGCAGACGCGGGCGCGATGGGTGGCCGGGTCAAAGCCCGGCCATGACGAAATCGGAGGCCCCTATTTCGCGATGGTCAGGTGCAGGTCCGGCACGCCATCGACATGGCCGACGATCACATCGCCCGCCACCAGCGAATTCACGCCCTCGGGCGTGCCCGAATAGATCAGGTCGCCCGGCGCCAATTCCACGAAGCGCGACAGGTAGGAGATCGTCTCCGGCACGCTCCAGATCAGTTTGGAGATGTCGCTCTTCTGCTTCGTCTGGCCGTTCACGGTGATCCAGATTTCCGCCTTCGGGTTCAGCTTCACTTTGGAGGCCGGCACGATGTTGCCGATCGGGGCGGATTGATCGAAGCCCTTGCCCATATCCCACGGGCGGCCGGTCTTCTTCGCTTCGTTCTGCAGATCGCGGCGCGTCAGGTCGATGCCGACCGCATAGCCGTAGATCAGCGATTCCGCGTCTTCCACCTTCACGTCACGACCGCCCTTGCCGAGGCAAACGACAAGCTCGATCTCGTGATGCACGAGCTTCGTCATGGTCGGATAGGGGATCGTCGCGCCGGTCAACACCACCGTGTCGGCGGGCTTGAGGAAGAAGAAGGGATCTTCACGGTCCGGGTCCGAACCCATCTCGCGGGCGTGTTCGGCATAGTTGCGGCCGACGCAATAGATGCGATGCACGGGAAACTCGCCGCCGCCTTCGACAGGCACGGTGGGAATGGCGGACGCGGGAACGGCGTAGTTCATCGGAACATCTCCCTCTAAGATGGGGCCTACTATCACGCCCGCCCCGCCAATCCACGAGCGAATTGTCGCCAATCATGCTCCGAATCCGCGCTGCATTGCTGGGTTTTGCGCTCGCGCTGTCGAGCGTTGCGGGGGCTTTCGCCGCCGATCAGCGCATGGACCGGCTGCCGCGCGAGAGCTTCGACGTGATCCCGCCCGCCGAGCGCGTGCAAGGCGAGCGCGGCGACATTCGCATTTGGCAGAAGGCTTGCCGCGTGGGCCCGACGAATTGGGCGCGCCGCCGCATCGTCGATATCGCGGTGCAGGAATGGGCCTTCTTCGGATTCCAAACCATCGACGCCACCCAAATAGACACCAGACAGCTTCCATCAGGCTTGGTGCCCGACACGCTGAACCCGGCTCTGCCTAGCCCCCGCATCGATGAACGCTTCCTGCGTTTGGGCTTGCCGGAAACCGCCCGCGCCATGGACGCCACGATCGCGGGCTATTGGTCGGCCACGCCTGATGGCGAGAAGGCTCTTCTCACGCAGAACCGCGCCTGGAACGGGCCAGGCGGACGCGACGTGGATTGGCTGGAGCCATGGTCGGCCGCGTTTGTGTCGTGGGTGATGTGCGAAGCGGGCTTGGGCGACATGGCGCAATTCGCGCGCGATGTTTCACACCGCGTCTATGTCGACCAGGCCATCGCGGCGCGCGACAGCAACAACGCCACCACCGCTTATGTGGCTTACGATTCCGGCGAGACCGATATCGCGCCCGGCGATCTTCTGTGCGTGGCGCGCGGCTCGGCCGATTACCGCAAGCTCTCCGACCGGCGCAAAGCAACCGGCGAATACGCGCCCACGCATTGCGATATTGTGGTGAAGACAGATGCAGCCGCGAAGCGAATTTTTGTCATCGGCGGCAATGTCGGGGATGCGGTGAGTTTGACGATTCTGCCCGCGACAAACGATGGCCGGCATTTGCATCCTATCGACAGCGGCATGATCGCCGATGCGCACAATGTGTTTGCGCATCTGAAATTGCGTGCCGATGCGGTGGAGATGAACGCGCTGGACAATACCCCCACGATCAAGGCGTTGCAGAGCGCTCCGCCGCTACGCCCGTTCCAGCGGCCGTAGCACCCACCATGGGCTGGAACATTTCGGCTTCCGTGCCCATACTCGCGCGCGTCTTACGAGTGCTTCATGCCCCTGCCCGCCGCGATTCCGCCCACACTCGAAGTTTACTATTCGCCTGCCTGCGAAACCTGCCGGCGAGAACTTGCCGCGTTGGCGATCCTGCACGATCACGAAGGCGGGCAGATCCGCATCGTGATCCTCGACAATGACGCGCAAGCCCGGCGCGACGTGCAGACACGCGCACCCAGCCTGTTGCCATTCGTTGAAGTGGTCGACGGTGCGCGCGTGGATGTTCTTTTGGCGGCAGGTGACAAAGAGAGGCTTTTGCCGTTTGCCCGCTCGGTCACCGCCGATGGTCAAGTCTGCGCGCGCTGGGTCGGACGCATGACCTTGGACAAGGCGCGCGCATTGCTGACGGCGTGCAAGCGATTTGGCATCAAGAATTGGGCAGCACCACATTGAGCGAGATTTTCAGTTCCGGCCTTACATATCGCGTGACGGATCTTTCCAAGATCGACGCGGCATCCTTCGCGCGCCTGCCCTTCGTGCTGCGCATCCTGCTGGAGAACGTCCTGCGTAAGGGCGGCGATGCTGAACCCATCCTGCGCTGGCTTGAAGCCGGCACCAGCGAAGAGGAAATTCCCTTCTATCCCTCGCGCGTCTTGATGCACGACACGACCTGTGTGCCCGCACTGGTGGATATTGCCGGCATGCGCGCCGCACTTTCGGAAACTGGCGGCGATCCCGCGCGGCTGAACCCGACACTGCCGGTGGACGTGTCGGTGGACCATTCGGTGGCCATCGATGTGTTCGGCGACCGCGATGCCTTGGCGCGCAACATGGCGCGCGAGATGCAGCGCAATGCGGAGCGCTATCGCTTCATGAAATGGGCTTCAAACGCGCTGAAGGGGTTGCGCGTGCACCCGCCCGGCACCGGCATCATGCACACGCTGAATCTGGAGCGGCTGGCCAGCGTCGTGCGCGAGGAAACCATCAGCGGCGAATCCTTGGCCATGCCCGACACGCTGATCGGCACGGATTCCCACACGCCCATGATCAACGGTATCGGCGTGTTGGGCTGGGGCGTCGGCGGACTTGAGGCGGAAGGCGTCATGTTCGGCATGCCGGTGATGCTGCGCGTGCCCGATGTGATCGGCGTGAAGTTCACCGGACGCCTGCGCGAGGGCTGCCTTGCCACCGATCTGGCGCTGACCGTGACCGAGCGATTGCGCCAGCGCGACCTGTCCGGATCGTTCGTCGAATATTTCGGGCCCGGCGTGAGCACATTGTCGGCAGGCGAGCGCGCGGTGATCGCCAACATGGTGCCTGAATATGGCGCCTCCACCGGTTTCTTCCCCATCGACACGCAGACCCTCGCCTATCTCGCGCGCACCGGCCGCACACCTGAGCAGGTGCGTTTGGTGGAGGATTACGCCAAGCACCAGAATCTATGGTTCGAGCCCGAAGCCTCCCCGCGCTTCACCGATGTGATCGAGATCGATCTGGATCGCGTGGAGCGTAGCGTGGCGGGCCCATCGCGCCCACAGGATCGCCTGCCCACGGCGAAAGCCGCGCGCAGCCTCCCCACACTGACGCCCGCCGCCTATCCTGGCCCCATTCCCGATTACGCCGTGGGGATCGCCGCGATCACGAGCTGCACCAACACCTCCGACATGCGGCTGACGCTGGCGGCAGGATTGCTGGCGAAGAAGGCGCGGGCGCTTGGGTTGATGCCGCCGCCTTGGGTGAAGACCTCGCTTGCGCCGGGATCGCCGACCACGGAACGCTATTTGCAGCGCGCCGGATTGCTGGACGATTTGGAAGCGTTGGGCTTCGCCATCGCCGGTTATGGCTGCACCACCTGCATCGGCAATTCCGGGCCTCTGACCGAAGCCGTGCAATGGGCGGTAGAACATGACGGACTGAAGCCTGTGGCGGTGCTGTCCGGCAACCGCAATTTCCCCGGCCGCGTGCACGCGCAAATCGATTCCGCGTTCCTCGCTTCACCGCCGCTGGTGATCGCTTACGCCTTGCTGGGGCAGATGCGCGGCGATATCGCGCGCGATCCGCTGGGCCGCACAGCCGAAGGCCGGATGATTTTCCTCAAAGACATCTGGCCATCGGGTGCGGAGATCGACGCGGCCTTGGCGATGGCAAGCGACCCGCGCGATTACGCGGTTGCGTATGAAGAGGCCGAAGCCAATCCCGTTTGGGCAAAGCTGGATGCGCCCGACACGCAATTGTTTCCGTGGGACGAGGCCTCATCCTATATCCGCCGCCCGCCGTTCGCGGCGCGGGCCGAAACGCGATTGGGCACATATGCCGCCGCGCCATTGTTGGTGCTGGGTGACGACGTGACCACCGATCACATCTCCCCTGCGGGACAAATTCCTTCACGCAGCGATGCGGCGGAGTATCTGGTCGGACGCGGTGAGAACCGCGACGATCTCAACGTCTATGCCTCGCGGCGCGGCAATTGGGAGGCGATGCTGCGCGGTGCGTTCACCAACCGCGCGCTGAAAAATCTATTGGCTGATAACCTTCCACCCGGCTGCACGATCCATGCGCCCAGTGGCGAAACCCTGCCGACATGGCGCGCGGCGGAAGCGTACCGGGCGGAGAACGTTGCAATCGTGATCGTGGCGGGCGAGCGTTATGGCGCGGGCTCTTCGCGCGATTGGGCGGCCAAGGCGCCGGCACTTCTCGGCGTGCGCGCGGTGTTGGCGCAGAGCTTCGAACGCATCCACCGCACCAATTTGATCGGCATGGGCATCTTGCCGTTGCGATTGCCCGAAGGGGTTACGTCGGCGAATTTGAAACTGACAGCGAACGACCGCATCGCGATTGCCGCCGCGCCGGAATCGTTGCGTCCACGCGGCGATATCGCCGTCACCATTCGCCGTGCCGAAGGCGCGACGATGACATTCGCAAGCCGCGCGGCGGTGGAAACCGCGCTGGAAGTGCAAACCCTGCAAGAGGGCGGCATTCTTTCCCTATTGTTGCGTCAGAATGGCGCGAAGCCTCTCGCGCGAGCCAAACTGCTCGAATAAACCGAAGCCCGTGATCTCTTCAATCTGCAGGAGAGGCCCTGATAGCCCCGCCTTCGGGAACAAGCGGCGCACGCAACACCACGCGCAAACCGGGCTCTGCGTTCAAGAGCGCGATGCTCATGCCGTGCAACTCCGCGATAGCGGCAACCATGGCAAGGCCAAAACCGTTGCCCGGCGTGCTGCGGCTGGCTTCCAGGCGATAAAAGCGGCGGAAAATTTTCTCGTGCTGCTCCTGGGGGACGCCGGGCCCACTATCGCGAACCTCCAGCACCGCATCGGCACCGTCCTTGCGCGCGAGCAAAACAATACATGCCCCCTCGCCGGTATGGTGGATGGCATTCTCCACGAGATTGGAAAGAAGCTGCACGAGCAACGCCCAATCGCCGCGAATGCAGATGCCCGTTCCGATCTCCAAAGCGAGCGTATGCCCGGCATCTTCGGCGACAACGCCATAGATTTCGGCCACGTGCTGCATGGCCTTTCCCACATCGGCGCTGGAAAATTTCGCCACGCGTGAGCCGGCCTCGATCTGCGAGATACGCAAGAGGGCGGAGAAAATCACCAGGATTTCGTCGGTGTCATCAATCGCGCTATCGACCGCCACCGCGTAATCATCGACGTTGCGCGATTGCTCGCGGGCCTTTTCGAGGCGTTGGCGCAGATGCGTGAGCGGCGTGCGCATGTCATGCGCAATATCGCTGGACACTTGCCGCAAACTGTCCATCAGCGCTTCGATGCGGTCGAGCATCCCGTTGATGGTGGCGCACAGAATATCCAACTCGTCCTGGCTATCGCGCACCGGAACACGCTCAGTGAGTTTGCCGGCGATGATGGCGCGGCAGGTTTGGGCAATGGAATCGATGCGATGGAGAAATTTCGCGCTGAACAAAATCCCGCCGCCCAACGCCATGGCAACGACAAGTGCTGCGAGCCCGAAGAATGTGTAGAGAATTTCTGTGCGCGTCGCCGCGACACGGCCTGAATCCTCGCCGACAAACAAATACACATTGCCGGGGAAGAGCAGTCCGCGCCCGAGAATTTTGCCGCCAGGCATTCCGCCAGACGCGCGGTTCGCCTTGATCGAAGCCCAGCCCAGCACCGGTTTCCCCGGCTTCAAATTCCCCGCGAGCGTCTGCCCCTGCGCGTCTTGCAGCAGATAATAATCGGAGAAGCCGGGCGTGGCTGTGCGCTGCTGGATAATCTCAATCGCTTCGTGCTCGGCCTTGTAGCGATAGCCGTCTTGTATGGCGCTGATGTTCGCATCCACCGCGGTGCGGATGTCACGCTCCAGCGCGTTCTCCGTGATGAGATAGAGCGCTGAGACCAGCGCGATAACGGCCGCCAGGAAGAAGGCACCGAACAGAACCGCCAGACGGAAGCTCTCGGTGCGGAAAAGCCTATTCCGGCGCACGCAGCATGTACCCGGCTTTGCGTATGGTGTGGATCAACTCCGGCAGCCCCGGCGTGTCGATCTTCGACCGCAACCGGCTGATGTGACTTTCCACAACCGATGTGCGCGTATCGAAATGCACCCGCCAGACAATTTCCAGCAGCATCGCGCGCGTCACCAACCGCTCGGCGTTGCGCAGGAGATATTCCAGCAATTTGAACTCGCGCGGCAACAAATCGATCTCAAGATCGCCACGAGTGACCCGACGCTTCAGCAAATCCATTTCCAGATCGGCCACGCGCAGATGGGTGGAATGTTCATTCACCAGCGTTTGCGGCCGGCGCGCCAGCGCACGCAGCCGCGCCAGAAGCTCCACCATCGCGAAAGGCTTGACCAGATAATCGTCGCCGCCGGCATCCAGCCCATCGACGCGATCATCGATGCCGCTCATCGTCGTGAGATAGAGAATTGGCGTGGCAACGCCGGTGGAGCGCAGCGCCCGCACGATGGATAGCCCGTCCAACACCGGCAACATGCGGTCGAGCACAATCACGTCGTGCTCGCGCTTTGCCGCCATCAGCAGGCCTTCACGCCCGTCCGCGGCGTGATCGACGAGACAGCGCTGGGCCACCAGGCCGTCCATGACGAAATCGGCGGTTTGTTTGTCGTCTTCGACGAGCAGCACTTTCATGCCCAAGCCTCTCACGCTCGATACCGAATAGGCAAATTCTGCGTGACCGGGACGCGGGTGGGCCGCCATCGTTGCTGCCTATTCGGCGGCCGGATGCGCAGCGCGCAATTCGGCGGCGGCCACCTCGTAATCCCTGCGAAACGCCGGGTTTCGCAGAAGAGCGATTCCAATCGCCGTGCCATAGGCCTGCCCGGCCTGAATATCGTGGCGCCAATGCTGCTCGCAGACGATCCGGCTATGGGCGAAATCCTCGGCGCGGGCGAGCAGCGCTTGGGATTTGGCAGGCATCAGCGAAGACAACACCACGGCCATCGAAAAACTCATCGTGGTGTGCCCGCTGGGATACGAGGATTTCGGCTTGTCCGAGCGCGAGCACGCGGCGAGCGTGGGATCGACGACCCAGGGCCGTGAGCGCAGGAAGTAAGTCTTGGCGGTGGCCACGGCGGCCTTCTCGTCGTGCTGCACTTCGGCCATGAGCTTCGCCGTGGCCGGAAATTTCGCCAGCGTGAAGCCCGAACCTATCGTCTCTTCGAAAATCGTGGCGTTTTCCGTTTCGCCGTCATGCTTGGCACGCATCATGTCGGCTGGCGTGCGTGACTGCTGGACAGCGTGAAGCTCGGCAAGCTCCATCTGGTTCTCGGGCGAATTGTCGGCGGGCGGGGGCGGCAACAGGCGAGAGGGATCGTAATCCGCAGGGCTCAGAAACAACGGAACGCCTTTGGCTTCTTTGGCATCACCGCAGGCGGAAAAGGCCAGCACCGCAGCGAGGCCAAGCGACACGACAGAAATGATTTTCATGCACCGGCCCAAAAAGGAAACGGGATGGGAGAAAACTCCCATCCCGCCAGTCGTCAGACGTTTCTTAGAAATGCGCCTTCAACGTCGCCATGATGCTGCGCGGAGCCTGGAAGAAATATTGGTCCGTGCTTTTCAGACGATTGGGCTGCCACGTCGCGTCGTTCTCGGTGATTGCGGCCACATGGCGGCTGTCCGCCAGATTGTCGGCTTCAACATCGAATTCCATCGTGCCGAAATCGTAACCCGCAGTTGCCGTGATCTGACTGTAGGTGCCGATCTTGTAATGCGCGTTTTCGACGTTGTCGGAAAACTGCGGGCCGACAAACTTGTCGAGCAGCGAGAACTTCCAACCATCGTGCTTGTAGATAAGGCCACCCGCCGCCGTCCAGGCCGGCGCCGATTTCACCCACACGCCTTCGGACTTCGACGACATGACCGAGCCGTTCAAGAAGGCGACAAGGCCGCGTAGAGCATCTTGGTCGAAGGCATATGTGCCCTCGCCTTCAACACCTTCATACGTGGCTTTGCCGGTGTTCACGGCACAAGTGTCGCCCGATGGCCCACCCGTGAGCGAGCAGCTCTGCTCGACGATGTTGTTCTTCACCGGGATATAATAGAGGTCGGCGTCGAAGGTGAAATTGTCGGCGTAGAACACGGTACCGATCTGATAGTTGGTGGTGGTTTCCGCTTTGGGGAATTGGAACACCGGCGTCTTCTGCTCGAACGCCGAGATGTCCGGCACGTAGATGCCATCGGCGTACTGCGCGTAGATGCTCCAGTTCGGCATGATCTTG
>CAIYRG010000092.1 GCA_903928515.1 uncultured Alphaproteobacteria bacterium
ACCGGGATGTCGGCGGCACGGGCGGCGGCCACGTCGGTGGGGCTGTCGCCGATCATCACGGCGGCGTCGCGCGTGCCGCCGAGCGCCTCGACCACATCCAGCACCGCACGGGCATCCGGTTTGACATAGGGCTTTATGCCCGTGCCCTGGATTGCGCCGAAATACGATGTGAGTCTCAACTGGTCGAGCAGCAACATCGTGAGGTCGTGCGGCTTGTTGGTGGCGACGCCCAATAGCGCGCCGCTGCGTTTCAGCGCCATCAGCGTTTCGGGCACACCTGGGAACGGGCGGCTCTCGTTCGCAAGATTGGCGCGGTAATGCACCAGGAAGAGATCGGTGTAGTGCTCCAGCTCTTCGGTCGAGTGCGTCGTGCCGGTTTCCTCGAACGCGGTTTCGAACATCTGGCGTGCGCCGCGTCCGACAAGGTGGCGCATGTCGGTGGGATTCACTTTTGCGTGGCCTGCGATGGGGAGCACGGCATTGAGTGCGGCCAGCAGGTCGGGCGCGGTGTCCACCAGCGTTCCGTCCAAATCGAAGATCAACGAGAGAGGCGAGGCCATGGGCCGAAGGCTCTTTCAAAGAGGGTCGCGAATGGGCAAAAGGGCCTGCGGACATAAGGCCAAGCGACGCATACGGCAAGCGGCTGGGCCGAAAAGGGCTGATTCCCGTGCAAAATAGAGCAACAAAACGTCAATTTACCTTTGCTAAAGTCTTCCGCTAAAGCGACCCCGTTCACCATCTCCGTCAGCGTCTTGGGATAGTTTGCATCGTCATGGCCGATTCCGCTCCGCTCGCCGTCGTCATTCTCGCTGCCGGAAAAGGCACGCGGATGAAATCCGCGCTGCCCAAGGTTCTGCACCCGGTCGCTAACCAGCCGATGATCGCGCACACGCTGAGCGCGGCAAAGGCCTTGTCGCCTGCGCGCATGGTGGTGGTGACGTCGCCGACCGATGAAGCGGTGGGCAAACTTGCGTCGACGCATGGCGCGGCATCGGCCGTTCAAGACAAAGCGCTGGGCACCGGCCATGCGGTGCGCGCGGCGGAAAGCGCACTGGCCGGTTTCGACGGCACGTTGATGGTGTTGTTTGGCGATGCGCCTTTGATCACCAGCGCGACGTTGACGAAACTCGCAGCGGCTGCCGAAGGCGGCAAGATCGCGACCCTTGGATTTAGGCCGCCCGATCCCACCGGCTATGGCCGCATGGTGATGCTGGATGGCAGCCTGCAGCGCATCGTCGAACAGAAGGATGCGAACGAGCAGGAGTGCGCCATCGATCTGTGTTTTGCCGGTCCGCTCGCAGGCCCCGCGAAACTGATTTTCGAATTGCTCGGCCGCGTCGATGTGAAGAACGCGCAGGGCGAATATTATCTCACCGATGTCATCGGCCTGGCGCGCGGCAAGTCCGTCACTTGCACGGTGGTGGAAGCCCCTGTCGTGGAAACGCTCGGGGTGAATTCGCGCGCCGATCTTGCGGTGGCCGAAACCGCCTACCAATCGCGCCGTCGCCAGGAGCTGATGCTCTCGGGCGTCACGATGACCGACCCCACGACCGTCTATTTCAGCGCCGACACCGCAATCGAACCCGATGTCACCATCGGGCCGTTTGTTGTGTTCGGTCCCGGCGTGAAGGTGCGCACCGGTGTCGAGATCCGTGCCTTCTGCCATATCGAAGGTGCCGAGATCGGCGAGGGCGCCATCATCGGCCCTTATGCGCGGTTGCGCCCCGGCGCGTCGCTGGGCAAGGGCGTGCATATCGGCAATTTCGTCGAGATCAAGAACGCCCGGATTCACGACGGCGCCAAAGCCAACCACCTGACCTATATCGGCGACGCCTCGGTGGGGTCGGGCAGCAATATCGGTGC
>CAIYRG010000093.1 GCA_903928515.1 uncultured Alphaproteobacteria bacterium
ACAGCTCCGCCGCCCGGCTCAAATCCTTCATCGAGCGGATCGAACGGCTGGAAGAAGAAAAAGCCGCCACCGCCGCCGACATCAAGGAAGTCTTCGCCGAGGCCAAGGGCCACGGCTTCGACGTGAAGATCATGCGCATGGTCATCAAGGTGCGGAAGATGGAAGGCCCGGAGCGGCAAGAGCAGGAAGCCCTGCTGGAGACCTATCTCAGCGCGCTGGGAATTGAATCGTAGGCAAAGAACGTGCGCCTACTCACCTTCCGACATGCTCAGGGTGAGGGCAATTTCGGCGCAATCCTCATGCTGAGCTTCGCTAGCTTTTCTTGGGACGTAGTCCTCGGAAAACCGCATCCTTAGAAAAGCTGCGCTTTGTCGAAGCATCAGGTCGCGCGAAGTTTACTTCCCAACCATGACGTCCGAGGCTTTGATCACGGCGACGACCTTGTCGCCCTTTTTCAGCTTCAATTCATCGATGGCTTCGTTGGTGATCGACGACGTGACGACGACGTCGTTGCCGATGTCGATATGCACATGGCCGGTGGTCTGGCCTTTGACGATCTTCATGATCTTGCCTTTGATCTGATTGCGCGCACTGAGCTTCATGACGTGATCCTTTCGCGGGTTCCTTGGGAATTATAACGCAGGCGAGCTCTCGCGAGCGCCTTTTCTAAAAAGAAAAGGGCGGGAGGTTGCTCTCCCGCCCTCAACTTAGGCTGACCGTCGATAAGCCCCCCGGCTTACCAAACGATCTGCATTAGAAGCCGACCTGAACGCGAACGGCCACCGCTTGCACGGTTTGGCTGGCGCTGAGGGCGGGAAGTGCGGGCGTGCCGGTCGTTGTGACAGTGGCAGGGGCCTGCTCACGGCCGACATTGATGCGGTCGTAATCAAGCGCCACGCGAACGTTGTAGATCGGGAACCAGTTCAGGCCGATCGTCCAGGCTTTCTGATCGCCGCCGCGCACCGTGTTGTAATAGGTGTAGGTGCGATTGGTCGCGCCCGTCCAAGCCGTGATGACCTTCGAGGTGTCGCTGACGTTGTCGTTGAGGTCGAGGTCGCTATACCGCGCGGCCAGTTCCACCGCACCGATCGTGCCGTTCGCAAGCGAGAACGGCTTCGTCGGACGCGGCGGTGTGAACGCGCCGGTGTTCGGATTGTAGGTCCGCGTTTCGCCGGTCAACGTCCAGGTGCCTTGCAGATACCAGCCGCTGAAATCGTTGTTGCTGGGTTGGACGATTTGCGTGGCGCTCTTCGTGGCGCTGGTGAACGCCTTAAACGCCTGCGGGGTGCGTTCGACGTTGTAGCCGTAATAACCGCCCTGGCCGTAGAAGTTCTGGAAATTGCCTGCGGCTTCCAAACCCCATTGGCTGACATGCGAGGCCGGCAACGCGCCGGTGGTCACCAGATTGGTGCCGTTGGAATCGGCGGTGAGTTCCGGCGGGTCCTTCAGCGTGATGCTGTTCTCGGCCGTTCCACCGACCGTGTTCGACAGATTCGGCAAACCGTTAATGGTCGCTTGCGGCGGCGTGATCACATAGGTGCCGTTGGCGCCGATGGCCAAGGTGGAGCCGGAATCGGACGCCAGCACATAGGCAGCGCGGCCGAGCAGGGCCTTTTGTTCTTGATCCACGGCCGCATCCGCGACCTTGCCGCCGGTGAAGGAGGCCGCGCCGAAAAACGACGGGCTCGTATACAGAACGGTAGCGGCATCGCGGCCATCACCACCGGCGATGTTGCGCTGCGTATCGGACGGCGAGTTGCGCTCGAGGAAGATCGTGTCATAGGCCGACGTCGCATCTTCAAAGTTGGCGGGCGGCGGGAACGCACCCACGCGGAAATGCCAGTTCGGCACGCCGTCATATTGCGCGAACAGCGACTGCACGCG
>CAIYRG010000094.1 GCA_903928515.1 uncultured Alphaproteobacteria bacterium
GAACACCCTGAGTCGATGCCCATGCCGCACCAACGATCCACGAACACCTGATTCACAAATTTGCCGTCGGTGGTGAACACTTGCACGCGCAGGCCTTTGCGATCCGCCACATACACGAGCCCGTCCTTGGAGACCTTGAGATCGTGGACGAGGTTGAATTGCTCGCCGCCTTTGTCGTTTGGATCAATGTCCTTGCGTGGGCGTATTTGGGCGGCAGGCATTTGCTCCGGCGGCTCCTTGCCGCCGCCCAGGAAATATTCGGTCATGAACTGCTCGGCACCGCCGGTGAATTTCCCGCCGGTAGCACGCACATCTTCTTTGCGCGGCGGAATGTCGGTCGGCGCATTGCCGAACGCGCCCCACATGCGCTTGAACTTGCCGGTGTCGGGATCGAGCACGATCACCCGCCTGTTGCCGTAACCATCGGCCACGAACAATTCGTTGGTCTTCGGGTAGACGACCGCTGTTGCCGGCATCCAGAAATTCTCAGGGTCGGCGTTCGTCTTCTTATGGCCGGGATGGCCGATCTGCATGACGAACTTGCCGTCCTTGGTGAATTTCAAAATCTGATCGTCGTTCCAATTGCCGACAATCCAGACGAAGCCTTTGTTGTCGATGGAGATGCCGTGTTCTTCTTCCGGCCAGTCGTAGCCCGCGCCCGGTCCGCCCCAGCCCTGGAGGTAGTTTCCGTTCTTGTCGAACTCCATAACGGGCGGGCCGGACTTCTTGCCGGCGCGCGCCGTTACTGGCCGCTGCAACACCCACACATTGTCTTGATCGTCGGTGGCGACCATCGAGACTTCGCTCATGGTCCACCCCTGCGGGAGCTTCAGCCAATTGGCGTCCACCGCGAACATCGGCACGTCGCGCATGGCTTCGGCCTGTGTCGCCGCATTGGCTTGCCAACCCAATCCCGCCAAACCCAACCCAGCACACACAAGGACGGCGCGCAGTTTGCTCATGGCATTGTTCCTATAGCGGTTGCGGCCTAAAGCGCTTTTGGATTTCCGAAATGCGCCAGCGTGTTGCGGATGGGATCGCCTATATCCTTCACGCCGCGCAAATCCATCCAGGTAGAACGGATCTTGTCGCGCTGCGCATTGCTCACGTTTTTGTAAGCGCAGATGCGGTCGAACTTCTTGTTCACGTCTGCCACCGACATCGGGTCTTCGTAATACATGCCCGATTCCAGCGTCAGTTCTTTGCCCGCTTTCGTGCGCACGGTGAGGCGGTTGTATTTGACCTCGGGGTTTTCCTGGATGGTGATCTTCTGCATCAGCGCGCGGATCGCGGGATCGGTCATCTTCTCTTTCGTATAGGCGTCCAAGAAAAGATCGTCGTCCTTCAACAGTCGCGCATAACAATAGGCGAGGCTGTGATCGGCGGTTTCTTCATTCAACGGGTCCCATTTGCCGGGATCGGCACCATCGCCGAATTGCGTCACCTCAATGGTGATCGTGTCGATCTCGTCGAGCTTGGCGAATTTCTTTACGTCGTCCACGGTTTGCGAAATCGCAGCGCCGCCATTGCCCGGATAGCGCTTGAACACCACGGTTTGCGCCACGTAGCGGTTGTCGCCTACGGGCAGCGGTTTCATCGGGTCGCCGCCCACACGCGCCGGCAGGCGCAATTTGAACGGGCCGCTCACCACATCCCACAGGCCTTTGCCGCCTTCAAACGGCTGGGCAGGGCCCGTCATGCCTGCGCGCGCGGCGAGTGCGGCGAAAATACCGGAGCGCAAAAGGTTGGCGTCGTGATTGCCCTTCGCCATCGAATTGGGGCCTTCCCAATGATCGACGCCGAGCGACAGGCTGTTCACGAACGACATCGACAGCGCATTGGCGAGCTGGTCTTCATTCAGCTTCAACATCTTGCCGATGGCCATTGCCAACGCCGGTGCATGGAAAAGATTGTCGATCGTGCCCCACACGCCGCGTATGCCCGGAACGTCGCCCACGGGTTGCGCGGTGAGAAGCGACGCAAACACCTCCCAGAATAGAATCATCGCGCCCATCACGTCGGGCCCGCTCATATGCAGCGCCTCGCCCATGGCGAGGATGCCCGGCACCATGTCGGTCTCGTGCATGCCGGCGTTGTTGTAATCATGGTGGCGCACAGCGCAGCAGCCGACATATCCCGCCATGTCGGGCGTGGTTTGGATGCCGTAACCCCACACCGTGCTTTTCAGAGTGCCGCCGGGGGAAAGTTGCGCCAGCCGCGCGCCCGCGCGGATCGCATCGGTTTCAAAGCCTGAGATGCCAGAGCCGATGGAATCGACCAGCATCAGGCCCATGTCGGCCATGATCTTGTCGGTGATCTCAGGATACTTAAATTCGCTGACGAACTTCACGATCTGCGCGCTGGTCGCATCCATCGGGCCATTGCCGAAGGCGCGTCCCGAGTCGTTCTTGTAACCGTATTTCGCGGTGCGCTTCGCCGCTGTATGCGGCGTGACGTAAGGCGGGCCGCCGGGCACGCCACGCGATCCACCGCTCGCAATCGGAGGCGGCTTGAAATCGTCCGCTGCGTCCGCGGCTTTGGCGGACGAGGGCAATGCTTGGGCAAGCGCCACAGCGCCCGCGCCCGCTGCCGCCTTGGTGATGAGTTCACGCCGCGCCAAACCGCGCGCGCGGTTCTTCTGCTCCGTATCGGTCGGCAAACTGTCCTCCCCTGGACGCATCCTTCGAGTGCGCTCTTGGCGGCGCAAATCGTTGGGCCAGCGTAAGTCAGGCCGGAGCCGGAATATAGGGGAGGGTAAGCCGTCTCGCGGCTGCGAAACGGCTTAACTTTAGAGACGGCCTAGAGAGCCGAGCCTTACGGAATCCGCCCCTGAGCCCGCAGATGCTGGACAACGCTTTCGGCCAGCTCTTCCAAGTTTGTGGATTCGGTCTTCAACGTCAGTTCCGGGTTTTCCGGACGCTCATAGGGGCTGTCGATACCGGTGAAGTTTTTGATCTCACCGGCGCGGGCCCGTTTGTAGAGGCCCTTGGGATCGCGCGATTCACAGACTTCCAGCGGTGTGTCGACGAAGATCTCCACGAACTCGTCTTGCTTCAACAGCTCGCGTGCCAGACGCCGTTCCGAACGGAAGGGCGAGATGAACGAGACGAGCACGATCAAACCCGCATCGACAAACAGTTTCGAGGTTTCCGCGACGCGGCGGATATTCTCCACGCGGTCGGCATCGGTGAAGCCGAGGTCACGGTTCAAACCGTGGCGGACATTGTCGCCATCCAGCGAGTAGGTGTGGTGGCCGAGCGCGAACAGGCGCTTCTCGACAAGGTTTGCGATGGTCGATTTGCCGGAGCCCGAAAGCCCGGTGAACCACAGCACGGCCGGCTTCTGGCCCAGTTGTGCTGCGCGGGCCTCCGCGTTCACGTCCATCGCCTGCCAATGCACGTTGGTTGCGCGGCGCAGACCGAAATCGATCATCCCTGCGCCAACCGTGCCGTTGGTGAAGCGGTCGATGATGATGAACGCGCCCATGTCGCGATTTTCGGCATAGGGATCGAACGCGATGGGAACCGAGGTCGACACGTTGCAATAGCCGACTTCGTTCAGCTGCAGTGTGCGGCCCGCCGCATGTTCCAGCGTGTTGACGTCGACCTTGTGCTTAAGCTGCGTGATTTGTGCCGGAACCGTCTGCGCGCCGGTCTTGATGAGATATTGGCGATGCGGCAGCAATTCTTCTTCCGCCATCCACAATATGT
Organism: uncultured Alphaproteobacteria bacterium; assembly: GCA_903928515.1. GTDB lineage: Bacteria > Pseudomonadota > Alphaproteobacteria > Micropepsales > Micropepsaceae > CAIYRG01. The sequence goes on from CAIYRG010000094.1 coordinate 3,711, forward strand.
GGGCCGCGAACTGGTCGGTGACTTGGGGACGGGCATCGGCGCCCGCCAACACATCGCCACGCGAGATGTCGACTTCGTCGGCGAGGCAGATGGTGATGGCTTCGCCCGCGACAGCTTCTTGTCTGTCGCCGTCATAGGTGACGATGCGCGTGACCTTCGACGTGCGGCCGGATTTGGCGACCGCCAGCGTATCGCCGGGTTTCACAGTGCCGCCGACGATGGTGCCGGTGAAGCCACGGAAATCGAGGTTCGGGCGGTTCACCCATTGCACGGGCATGCGGAACGGCTGTGACGCGAGATCGGCTTCGACATCCACTGTTTCGAGATGGGAGATGAGCGAGGGGCCTTTGTACCAAGGCGTTTTCTCGGAATTGGAAATCACGTTGTCGCCGTAACGCGCTGACATCGGGATCGGCACAAGTTCTTCGAAGCTCAGCTTCGCGGCGAATTTTTTGAAATCGGCGACGATCTTGTCGAAGACATTTTGCGAGAATTCGACCAGATCGATTTTGTTCACCGCCAGCACGACATGTTTAATGCCAAGCAGCGACACGATATAGGCGTGGCGGCGCGTCTGCGTCAGCACGCCTTTGCGCGCGTCGATCAGGATGACGGCCAATTCCGAATTGGACGCGCCTGTCGCCATGTTGCGCGTGTATTGTTCGTGGCCCGGTGTGTCGGCCACGATGAATTTGCGCTTGTCGGTGGCAAAGAAACGGTAGGCAACATCGATGGTGATGCCTTGCTGGCGTTCGGCCTCTAGGCCGTCCACCAAAAGCGCCAGATCGATATCCTCGCCGGTGGTGCCGTGCTTCTTCGAATCCTTAGCGAGGGCGGCCAGATGATCATCAAAGATCAGCATTGAGTCATAAAGCAGACGGCCGATCAGCGTTGATTTGCCGTCATCGACGCTGCCGCAGGTGAGAAAACGCAGAAGCGATTTCTTTTCTTGCTGCTCCAGATAGGCGCGCAGATCGGAGAATTCAGGCGCTTTCACGTCGGGGGCGTTCATCAGAAATAGCCCTCGCGTTTTTTCTTTTCCATCGATCCGCCTTCGTCGTGGTCGATCAACCGGCCCTGGCGTTCGGACGTGCGCGCGGTGAGCATTTCTTTGACGATATCTTCGAGCGTTGTC
>CAIYRG010000095.1 GCA_903928515.1 uncultured Alphaproteobacteria bacterium
CGCGGCCGCGGCGGCGCCGCCCGCCATCATTCCCAAAGCGTGACGGCGCGAACAAATCGGACAACCCAGCATTATTCTCTCCTCGTGTGAAATTCAGCGCATCGCCTGAACGGCGTGGCGCGCGCGATCGAACGGCTTAAGACCAAACCACATGAAGCAGATGCCGATGATGACGGCGGGAGCGGCCATGATCTGAATGGCTTGCGGAATCGCCGCCGGGTCTTTGAACAGATATTGCGTGCCGATGGCGGTGACCAATGTGCCCATACTCGTGCCCAAAGCATTGATCAGATACCACAGCGCGGTGGCGCGGCCCTTCATGCGCGACGGCACAATCTCTTGGATGATCGCGTACGCGCTGCCGAACGACAGACCGTTGGCAAGCTGGAACATCGCCCAACCGGCCATCGCCACCATCAGCGTGTGCGAAGTGGTGAAAAGGAAGAGACCGGGAATCGCCAATGTCGGCCAGCAGAAGGCGGACACCCGCAAACGGCCGCCGCGTTGATTTTTGCTCGTGAAGAAATCACCGACAACGCCGGTAATGATGCAACCGATCACACCCGCAAACAAAGACGTCATCCCCGACACTTTGGCCGCCGCCGCCACATCGAGCCCGAAATTGCGCGACAGATAGGTGGGTATCCAAGGAATGCAGGTGTAGGCCGTGTACGTCACCATCGATGACGTGCCGAGCGTGCAGATGAACGCCCATTTGTATTGCGCGAGGTGGCGGAAGAAGACGCTCCAACTGGCATCGCCCTCGGCCGTTTTGCTGATCGAGGCTGTTTGGCGCTTCGGTTCCTTCGCGGTGAGCACGAGCAAGACAAGCAGCAAGCCCGGCATACCGACAAAGATGAACAGCGATTGCCACACGGCCACGCCGCCGATGATCGGAAAGACCACCTGCGCTTGGCCCTTGAAGTGCCCCAGGATGGCGCCGCCGATGATCCCGGCGAAGCCTGAGCCTAAAAAGTTCGACATCGTGAAGACGCCGAGCGCCTTGCCGCGTTGCGTCGGGATGAAGTAATCGCCGATCAACGAGACAACAGCCGGTGTAAGCGCGGCCTCGCCGATGCCCACGCCCATGCGCGCGATCAGAAGCTCGCCGTAGGAATTCGCAAGCCCCGTGAGCATCGTCATGATGCACCAGCCGGCAATGCCGAAGGCGATCATGCGCATGCGGTTGGCGCGGTCGGCGAGAAAGCCGAACGGAATCGCCAGCAGGCTGTAGAACATATTGAAGGCAAAGCCCTGCAGCAGACCCATCTGCGTATCGGACAAACCCATCGTGTGTTCGATGGGTTGCACGACAAGGCTGAGTGTGGAGCGATCAAGGAAGGAAACGAAATTCGCCACGATGAACACGACGAGCGCGTAATAGGCTTGTGAACGCGGCGGATACGCGGCGGCAGGCGATGAAGCCGCCGGTTCCGGAATGGCATTGGCGGTTGTGGTCGTCGAGGACATGAAACTTCCTTCTGTCGCGCTGACCTGTCGCGCTTCGCTTAGGCTTTGAAGCGCGGGAACAATTTCTCGGCATTGCCGCGATTGACCGCATAGGCATCGGCAGGGCTGAGGTTCAGCCTGTCGACATTATCCGCCGTCACCTTGGCTTCCACGAACGACCAATCGGTGCCGAAGGTGAGGCGGTTCATGCCCCACAATTGCGAGACCAATTCAAAATCGATCTTGTTGGCTGCGCCCACCAGATCGAAATGCACATCTTTCAACACGGCGGCGAGGCCGCCTTTCACGACATCCGAGCGCTTGCTTTCGGAATCCGAAATGCGCTGCCAGAGGAACGGCAGACCGCCTCCGCCATGCGCGAAGATCCAACGAATATCGGGATATTTCTTGAAGTGGCTGGCGAGCACGAGGTCGAACACGGCGCGCGCGGTGTCGAACGGCATTTCCAGGATGCGGTCGCGCTCGCTCTTGTCGCCCAGCGGCGTTTGCGGATGTGCGAACACCGAGGCCTTGCGGCGGTTCAGTTCTTCCCAGATCGGATCGAACTGCGGATTGCCGAGGTATTTTCCCTGATAGGACGTGACGAGGCAGATGCCATCGGCTTTGAGCGTATCGAAGCCGTACGCGATTTCCTTCAACGACGCGTCGGTGTGCAGCAGCGGCAGCGCCGTGAGCAGGCCGAAACGCTTGGGCCGGTCGCGCACCATCTGCGCGGTGTATTCGTTGCAATCGCGCGCAAGTTTGATGGCGGTGGCTTCATCGGCGAAATCGACGCCGGGCGAATTCAGGCTGAGCACGCCGGATTCGATACCGTTGCCGTCCATCTGGTCGAGCAGGCCCTGGACCGACCAGCGTTTGAAATCGGGTGAGTTCTCGGCGTGATGCGCCGTGATGAACTGTGGCGGCACGACATGGCAATGCGTGTCGATGCGGCGCGGGTTGATTGCGGCGGCGTGTGAGTCTTTCGGCAACATCGCGCCGGCCGCGGCCATTGCACCGGCGCCGAGCGCCCAACGGCGAGAACAAATCGGACAACCAAACGATTGAGCCATGACCAACTCCCCCTATTTTTTTTATGTTGTCGCGGCGGCGTCCGCTCGCGCTCTCTCAAATGGCCCCATCCCCAGCCACGGAAAGACGAAGCCAAGGAGGATGGCGGGCGCTGATGCCAAAATTATGCCGAACCCCAGCATCGATTGGTCGCCCAAGATTTTCTCCGTCGCCAGCGCAGGGATGAGAGGCCCCAACCCGTTCGCCAGCAGCGAGTTGAAGAAATACCACGACGATGTGGCGCGGCCGCGCATGCGCGGTGGCACAATCTCCTGCATCACGGCGTAAGCGCTGCCGAATGTGAGGCTGTTGAAGAAGGTGCCGAAAACGTAGCCGATGGCGCTGAACGCAAAGCTGTGACTGAGCGTTAAGAGCAAAATCACCGGGATCATGCCAAAGGCCCAGATGATGGTGATGCGGAAACGGCCGCCGCGCTTGTTTCCCTTGGTCATGCGGTCACCCACCCAGCCAGTGAGAAGGCACGCCGCCAATCCCATCAATGCGGAGGGCAAGCCCACCATGTTGCCGAACTGGCCGGCGCTAACGCCGAAATTTCGCGCCATCAGCGTGGGCCCCCAGGAGATGAGGCAATAGGCGACGTAGGTCGTCATCGTGTAAGCGCCCCAGACGTAGATGAAGGCTTTGGGGTGGCGCTTCACATAGCGCAGGAAGGATATTGGAGATTCCTGATCGGTGGCATTCGTTATGCCAAGGCGCACGGGCTCGCGCACCGTGAACAGCAGCAGCGCCATCACCAATCCGGGCAGACCGACGATCACGAACGTCGCCTGCCAGACCGCAAGATCGCCAAGCAGCGGAAAGTGAACAACCGGCGCGCCCGACAGCGCGTGCAGAATTTGACCGCCGATGAAATACGAGCCGCTGGTGCCGATGATAGCCGCGACGCTCAACACGCCGAAGGCGCGGCCGCGTTGGTGGGGCGGGAAATAATCCGGCAGCATCGAGACGGAAGCGGGGATGAGCGTGGCCTCGCCAACGCCCACACCGATACGCGCGAGCAGAAGCTCGGTGTAGCTGGTCGCCAGGCCGCTCCAGATCGTCATCGCACTCCACAGCGTAATGCCGATGATCATCAGATTGCGGCGCTGTGTGCGGTCGACGATGGCGCCCAACGGGATCGCGGTGAGCGTGAAGAAGATCGTGAAGCTGAAGCCCTGAAGAATGCCCATCTGCGTGTCGGTGATATGCAGATCGCGCTCGATCGGCCCCACGACGAGATTGAGGATCGTGCGATCCAGGAATGACAGGAAGCTCGCGAAGGTCAGCATTCCCAGTGCGTAATAGGCCCGGCCGCGCGTAGGGTATGCTGTGGCGGAAACTGGCGCGCTGCTCATGCTCATTGGTTCTGCTCATTGATGGCGGCAGCCGCAGCCCGCGCGCGGTCGTAACAAGGAATCGCCCACACGCTGATCGCCAGACTGCCGATGACGGCGGGCACCGCCATCACGAGAATGGCGTAATTCAAAGACGCGGGATCGTGGAACACGTAGTCGGTGATCGCAGCGGTCGCCAAAGGCCCTGCACCATTGCCGATGGCGGTGACGAGATACCAAAGCGCTGTGGTGCGGCCGCGCAATTGTGCGGGCACCATGTCCTGGATGATCGCGGTGGCGCTGGCATAGGCCAGCGCGTTGAAGATCGCGTACAGCGCGAGGCCCACAATGGAAATCGCCGGGCTGTTCGACAGCGTGAAGATCAGCAGCGTCGGGATGATGAAGGTGCTTGAGACCACCGGCAGACGCAGCTTGCCGCCGCGCAAGCCTTTCGCCGTCCAACGGTCGCCGAGAACGCCGCACAGCACGCAGCCCGCGAGACCGGCAAGTATCTGCGTCGGGCCCACCCACAAATTCGCGCCCGCCATGGTGAGGTGAAATTTGCGCACCATCATGGTGGCGGCCCAGGGAAACACGCCGAACGCCACAAAGGCGACGAGGAGATAAAGCCCCCAGATGGACGCGAAGGCGGCACGATGCGCGCCGACATAGCGCATGATCGACCGCGCGGTGGCGGGGCCCGTTTTGCCAGCAGCCACACGCTTGGGCTCCGGCACCGTGAGCATCACCAGTGCGAGAACAAGCCCCGGCACGCCGATGAAGATGAACAGCGATTGCCACACCGCGACGCTGCCGAAGATCGGGAGGCTGACATGATCCTGCCCCTGCAACGAATGCAGGATAGCTCCGCAGACGATACTTGCGAGACCGCCGCCCATGAAGGTCGCCGAGGTGAATGTGCCGTAGGCCCGGCCGCGCTGCTGCGGCGCGAAATAATCCGCGATCAGCGACGCCGATGCGGGCATCAGCGTGGCTTCGCCGATGCCGACGCCCATGCGCGTGACCAGCAATTCGGGATAAGAGTTTGCAAGGCCGGTGAGCACCGTCATCAGGCTCCAGCCGAAGATACCCAACGCAATCAGGCGCACGCGATTGATGCGGTCGGCGGCATAGCCGAAGGGCTGCGACATCACGCTGTAGAAGATCGTGAACGAGAAGCCCTGGAGGATGCTGATCTGCGTGTCGCTGATGAGAAGATCGTGCTCGATGGCGGGCACGACGGAGTTGAGAATCCCGCGATCCAAAAAAGACAGCAGGCTCGCAAACATCATGACGCCGAGCGCGTAGATCGCCGTCCAGCGCGCGGGGTATACGCGCGCGTCTTCCACTGCCGTCACGGACATCGCCTTCCCTCCCCCGGATCTGCCTCTTTCCCGGTGCATTGCGCACCGTGGGCCTATCTCGGCGTCAAACGAACGTCACTTGCGGTCTTGGTTTTACTTCCCCGAATATTTTGCCGGGCGCTTCTCCAAGAACGCAGTCATGCCTTCCTTCTGGCCTTCGGTGGCGAACGAGGCATGGAACATGCGGCGCTCGAAACGAATGCCTTCGGACAAAGTGGTTTCAAACGCGCGGTTCACCGATTCCTTCGCCATCAACACGGCGGGGCGGCTGAACTTGGCGATCTTCTCAGCGGTCTTCAGCGCGGTATCCAGCAACTCGGCGACCGGCACGACTTTGGCGACCAGGCCGATGCGCTCGGCTTCCGCGGCATCGATGGGTTCGCCGGTGAGGATCATGTGCATCGCCTTGGCCTTGCCGA
>CAIYRG010000096.1 GCA_903928515.1 uncultured Alphaproteobacteria bacterium
CTTTCACCGCAAATCATCAGGGCTTTGTCTTCGGGCCGCGCATCAATGCCGGTGGGCGGGTGGGGCGCGCAACCTTGGGGGCCGATCATTTGGAGGCGCGCGAAAATGTGGCGGCGGAGGAATTCGCGCTGCAGCTGGACCTGCACAACCGCGAACGCCGCGAAATTGAAAATACGATATTGGACCAGGCGGTCGCGCTGGCGTCGGTGCAGGAGAATGCGCCCTTTGTGCTGGTGGATGGCGATGGCTGGCATCCCGGCGTGGTCGGCATTGTCGCCGGGCGTTTGAAAGAGCGTTTTGCGCGACCGGCTTTTGTCGCGGGGTTCGAAGGCGGCATGGGACGTGGTTCGGCGCGCGGCATTGCTGGGCTGGATATTGGCCGCATGGTGCGGGCGGCGCGCGAAGCGGGCCTGATTGAATCGGGCGGCGGTCATGCCATGGCGGCGGGTTTCTCGCTGGCGCCATCGCAGATCGGCCCTTTCCGCGAATTTCTGCACGCTCAGTTTGCGGGGGCTGACGCGGCGCTGGCCGCAGCCGGTGAACTGGAACTGGATGCGGTATCCTCGGCTGCCGCGGCGACGCCGGCGCTGGTGCGTGAACTCGCTTTGGCCGGGCCTTTCGGTGCGGGCAACCCCGAACCGCTGCTGGGCTTTGCCAGTCTGAAAGTGGCGTTCGCCGATGTGGTGGGCAGCGATCACGTCAAAGTGCGGCTGGTTGGCGGCGACGGGGCAAAGCTGGACGCCATTGCGTTTCGCGCCATGGGCACGGCTTTGGGCGAGGGGCTGCTGGCCAGCCGGGGGCGGCATATCCATGTTGCCGGAAAGCTGCGCAGCGACGATTGGGGCGGGACGGTGCGGGCCCAGCTTCAGATCGAGGATGCGGCGCCTGCAAGCCTCTGATCGACCAAGGAAAAGCCACTCTTGCCAAGATGCCGGACGGCCTGTATCAACCGTCCCGCTGCGCCCTTCGTCTATCGGTTAGGACTCAGGATTTTCATTCCTGCAAGAGGGGTTCGACTCCCCTAGGGCGCACCAGCACTTGGCGAATAATGTGTCACTCGGATCTTGAGAGGCGCCGCAAGCCAAGCAATCGGAAATCTGATGTCCGCTATTGACCCAAAGCGGACATGGACCTTTTCAGCGAGCACACAGCTCTTGGATGGAGGCACGGTAACCCGTACCGGATTCGAACAGCTGTTGCCAGCTTGAGCCTGATCAAAGACATGATTGTCGTAACGCGAGAGTGTCTCGGATTGCCATAATTGCGATTGGCTACCGTTGTTACTCATTAAGGAAATTTTCGATGCTCGAATATTCTGTCAGCGCCCGGCGCATCGACGAGCATGGAAGCGAGGCGACAGCCAAGCAGGCAATTATTGCAATGGACACAGATATAAAAGGGCGTTTGGATGCATTCAATCCGGCGGAGCTTTTCCTCGCCTCAATAGCCGCCTGCTTAATTAAAGGAGCCGAGAGGGTGGCTCCCATGATCAACTTTCATCTCCAGGGTGTTGACGTCAAAATTCACGCTACAAGGCAGGATAGCCCGCCAAAAATATTGTCCGTTGAATACGATCTCGTTGTTGATACGGACGAAAGTGAGCACAGGCTTGAATTACTGCATACCAACATTCGAAAATACGGTACAATCTCAAACACCGTTGCTATCGCACTTCATCTGCAAGGAATAATCCGAAGGAAGCCATGAGAGTTGGCATCCCAATCGACGTTCGCTTTTGTTGTAAGGCGAACGGCTGGCAAGTCGCGCGGTTCGTCGGATGTCTAGCGCCCCTGCATTGGCGTTGTTGTCCGCCTTTTTTGCTCTGCGAATGTTTTGGCAGTTCGGCTCTATCGGTAGGGGCAGGGTCGAGCCGAGGGGCCAATGCGAATTGGTCCTACGCCTCGCCTTCTTTCCCCATTTGGCCGGATCGCGCGATCGCGCTATTCGGCAAATCCCATCTTCAGCATCACATTTTTCTGGCCGTTGACCGTGCCCTTGTCGAGCCATTCGCGCGAGGCGGCGAACATCAGCATATGATTCTTCTCCCACATGGCATTGTGGGAGGAACAGGCCAGGTTCACGAATACCTTGTCGCCGCCGATATCCGCATAAAGATCGCGCACATTGTTGGGGTTCACTTGTCCGTCA
>CAIYRG010000097.1 GCA_903928515.1 uncultured Alphaproteobacteria bacterium
ACGGCTTCTTCGGACTGGAGCGCACCGGCATCTTCGCGCACAGGCCCGCACCTTTGCAGGTGAATTATCTCGGCTTCCCGGCGACGCTCGGCATTTCCTATTTCGACTACATCATCGCGGACCAAATCGTGATCCCGCCGGACGAGGCGCAGCATTACGTCGAGAAGGTCGCGTGGCTGCCCGACAGCTACCAATCCAACGACGACAATCGAAAGATCGCCGAGCACACGCCGACGCGCGCTCAAGCGGGATTGCCGGATGGTGCCTTCGTGTTCTGCTGTTTCAACAATTCCTACAAATTCACGCCCGAGATGTACGACGTCTGGATGCGAATCTTAAGCCAGGTCGAGAGTTCGGTGTTGTGGATTTTGGAAAGCAACGACGCGCTGATCCCGAATTTGCGCCGCGAAGCGGAAGCGCGTGGCATTTCGGGCCACCGGATTCTGTTCGCGCCGTTCGCCAAGCTGCAGGAGCATCTGGCCCGTCAGCGTCTGGGCGATCTCTTTATCGATTCGCTGCCCTACAACGCCCACACCACAGCGTCGGACGCGTTATGGGCGGGCTTGCCTGTGATCACCTGCCGCGGCACGGCGTTTCCGGGGCGCGTGGCCGCGAGCCTGCTCACCGCGTTGGGCATGCCGGAGATGATCACGGAAAATTTGGCCGATTACGAAAGGCTGGCAGTAAGTTTGGCCAAGGACAAAGCCAGATTGGCGGCGGTGCGTGCCAAGCTGACCCAGAATCGCCAGACACAGCCCTTGTTCGACACGGCGCGCTTCACGCGGCACATCGAAGCGGCTTACGCCACGATGCAGCAGCGGCTGGTGGATGGTTTAGAACCGGAAAGCTTCGCGGTTACACCCGGCTCCTGACGAAAAACGATGGTTTTTCCGATTCTTACAGCGAAGTTCCCGGTGCCGAGACCTTTTGTCCGCGTGCCGTAACCCTATATTGTAGAAATCGGTGATTGTCTGAGATTGCACGACCGGCCCGGACGGGCGCAGGATTGAAGCGGGATGCCGCATAAGTATTTCATAGCCGGCCCTGGCGGGACGGGCGACGAGGGCGGTGGTCATGACGACGATCGCAACGACGATGGCGATGGCCGCAACGGCAATGGCGGGCGCGGCACAGGCACGGGCCTTGTCACCAAAACACGCGCCAAGACGAAGAAGCCCTCGCTCTACAAAGTCCTCATTCTGAACGACGACTACACGCCGATGGAATTCGTCGTGCATGTCTTGGAACGGTTCTTCGCCAAGCAGCGCGACGAGGCCATCCAAATCATGCTGCACGTTCACCGCAACGGCGTGGGCATCTGCGGCGTATTCACATTTGAAGTGGCCGAAACAAAAGTGGCCCAGGTCGTAGAATTGGCCCGGCGTCACCAACACCCCCTGCAATGTACGATGGAGAAGGAGTGAGCTTTGCCATCCTTGTCGCGTAGTCTTGAACAGGCCTTACATCGCGCCATCCGCCTGGCCAGCGAACGGCATCACGAATACGCAACCCTGGAGCATCTTCTTCTCGCTCTGGTCGACGATTCCGACGCAGCCCAGGTGATGCGAGCGTGCAATGTCGATATCGACGTGCTGCGCGCAGCACTGGTGAAATATGTCGACAATGACCTGACCACTCTGGTGGTTGAGGAGAACGACGACGCCAAGCCGACCACCGGCTTCCAGCGGGTGGTGCAGCGCGCCGTTCTTCACGTCCAGAACTCAGGCCGCGACGAAGTGACGGGCGCCAATGTGCTGGTCGCGCTGTTCTCCGAGCGCGAGAGCCACGCCGTCTATTTCCTGCAAGAGCAGAACATGTCGCGGTTGGATGCCGTGAACTACATGAGCCACGGCATCGCCAAGCGGCCGGGCATGAGCCAATCCAAGCCCACACGGGGTGCGGAGGAAGAGGAAGAAGGCGAGAAGGTCGTCAAACAAGGCACCGAAGCGCTTGAGGCCTATTGCGTCAATCTGAACGAGAAGGCGAAGAAGGGCCGCATCGACCCGCTGATCGGCCGCGAGAGC
>CAIYRG010000098.1 GCA_903928515.1 uncultured Alphaproteobacteria bacterium
AGATCTTCACGCCTTTGTCCTCGATCACTTCATCGAGCGGCTGTTGGCTTTCGGCATATTCCATCGTGTAGCTCATGCCGGCACAGCCGCCATTCACCACACCGACGCGCACGCCGAGATAACGGCCCTCTTCCTTCGCCATGATCTCGCGGATGCGCTCGGCGGCAAAATCGGTCAGCCGCATCACTTGCGGCCGCGGACGGCGGGGACGAGAGGGTGTTGCGGGTGTTGCTTCGGTCATGGGGCTCTCAGAACATATTCAGTTCGAGTTTGGCTTCTTCCGACATGCGATCGGGCGTCCAAGGCGGTTCGAACACCATGTTGACGACAACTTTCCCGATCTCGGGAACGGTCTCCAACGCGGTTTGCACCATGACCGGCATTTCGCCGGCCACCGGACAGGCCGGTGCGGTCAGCGTCATGTCCACCGTCACGTCCTTATTGTCGGCGACGTCGACTTTATAGATCAGGCCGAGTTCATAAATATCGACCGGGATTTCCGGGTCAAAGACGGTTTTCATCGCCTGGATCAGCTTTTCGCTGAACACGTCGAGTTCCTGCGGCGTCATCGCGGATGCGGACGCGCCTTCCGCCGGAGTCTCGGCAGCGTGCGTCAATTCCGTGTTCGTCTCTTCGCTCATTCGGTGGCCGACGTGTCTTTGCCGTCGAGTGCCGCGTTCATCGCATGCCACGCCAGCGTGGCGCATTTCACGCGCATCGGAAACGCCGACACGCCCGCCATGACTTCCAGCTGGTCGCGATCGTCGGCCGGAAGATCCTGAACTTCGTCGCCTTTCACCATGTGAAGGAAGCCACCCATCAAAGTCTTGGCTTCCGCCGTGGTGCGGCCTTTCAGCATCTCCGTCATCAGTGAGGCGGAGGCCACCGAGATGGCGCAACCACGCCCTTCGAACGACACATCTTGAATACGGTCTTGGTCGTCGACCTTCAGGAAGATCGTCGCGCGGTCGCCGCAGAGCGGATTGTGGCCTTTCGCGGAATGGGTGGCATCGTCCATAGGCCCGAAATGCCGGGGATGGCGCGAATGATCCAGGATGATGTCCTGGTACAAATCTCGCAAACTGGAATCGCTCATCCGAACACCTTTCGCGCCTGATGCAGCGCGTTCACCAACGCATCCACCTCGTCGCGCGTGTTGTAGAGCGCAAACGACGCCCGCGCCGTGCCCACCGTATCGAAACGCTCCATCAGCACCTGCGCGCAATGATGGCCGCCGCGCACCGCCACGCCTTCACGATCCAGGATCGTGGCAAGGTCATGGGCATGTATGCCTTCCAACTCAAAAGACAAGATGGGGCCCTTATCCCTGGCCGTGCCAAACAGCTTTAGGCGGTCGATGGCCTGCAATTTGGGCGTGGCGTAGCTCAGCAGTTCCTGCTCGTGCTTGTCGGCGGCCTCACGGCCCACGCCGTCCATGTAATCCAGCGCCGCGGCCAGACCTACCGATTGGATAATCGGCGGCGTGCCAGCCTCAAACCGCATCGGCGGATCGGCATAGGTAACGCGTTCGCGCGTCACTTCGCGGATCATCTCGCCGCCACCCTGATAGGGCCGCATCGTCTTGAGCAGCGATTTCTTGCCATACAGTATGCCGATACCGGTCGGCCCATAAAGCTTGTGGCCGGTGAGCGCGTAGAAATCGACATCGAGATCGCGCACATCCACCACGCCGTGCACCGCACCCTGGCAGCCATCGGCGATCACCGGAATGCCGCGCGCATGCGCCGCCGCGATAATTTCTTTCAACGGCGTGCGCGTGCCGAGCACGTTCGACATTTGCGTGATGGCCAGCATCTTGGTGCGCGGACTGAAGGCGCGAACAACCGCCTCCATATCCAGCGAGCCGTCATCGGCCACACCCACCCATTTCAGCACCGCGCCGGAGCGTTCGCGCAGGAAATTCCACGGCACGATGTTGGAGTGATGCTCCATAACCGTGAGCACGATCTCGTCACCCGCTTCGATCTTCGGGCCTAAGAACGATGCCGCGACCAGATTGATCGCTTCCGTGCCGCCCTTCGTGAAGATGATCTCATCGGTGCTTTCGGCATTCACAAAGCGGCGCACGGTTTCGCGCGCGCTCTCGTAACGCTCGGTGGCGGCGGCCGAGAGGTAATGCACGCCGCGATGAACGTTGGCGTATTCCTCGAACGTGAAGCGCCGCATCGCATCGATCACCTGCACCGGCTTCTGGGCCGACGCGGCGTTGTCGAGATAGGCCAGCGTCTTGCCGTAAACGGGATGCGACAGGATCGGAAAATCCTTACGCAGCGCGTTCACGTCAAAAACCTGTTTGGTCACAGGGCGGTTCATCACTTCGTTCCGTCCATTTGGGCAAGCGCGGCATCGAGCGGGAGCCACAGCGCATCGTGCACCGCTTCATCCGTGAAACCGTCCAACGCGTCTTCCAGGAAGGCGCGCACCAGAAGCGCGCGGGCTTCGTGTTCGGGAATGCCGCGTGCGCGCAGATAGAAGAGCGCGTCATCATCCAGCGCGCCAATGGCCGAGCCATGACCGCAGACCACATCGTCGGCGAAAATTTCCAATTCCGGCTTGGCGTCGGCTTCGGCACGCTCTGACAGCAGCACGGCTTTGAAAAGTTGGTGGCTGTCGGATTTCTGCGCGCCTTCGCGCACCGTCACGCGGCCCTGCATCACCGAGCGCGTTTCGCGGCCCAGGACGCTTTTGAACAATTGCCGGCTCGTTGTGTGCGGACTGGCGTGATCCATCACAGTCGTCACGTCGGCATGGGCATCATGCGCCAACGCGGCCACACCGTGCATCACGGCTTCCGCTCCCCCGCCCGCCAATTCCAGATTCATATCGAGCCGCGCGAGCTTTGCACCGAGCGCCACGAACAGGCCCTTGTAGCGCGCATCGCGTTCGAGGCGGCCACCGGCGGTGGTCATGTGCAGCGTGTTTGGCGCGGAGGCTTGAAGACGCACATGATCGAGCCTTGCGTTCTTGCCCAACACGATCTCGGTGCCGAGATTGACGAGTGCTTGGGTTTCGCCGGCGCTCGCATTGTGCGCTTCGAACAACGAAAGCGACGCGCTCTCGTCTACCACGATCAGTACGCGCGCGTGCTGCACGCTCACGCCGCTTTGCGCCGTATTGGCGAACACCAGATGCAGGCTGGCGTCCAAGCCTTTGGCGACACGAATGGCAACGCCGCCGCGCGCCAAACCAAACGACAGCGCACCGAGCGGTTGGTCGTCCCCCACAGCGTATATGCCAAGATGTTGCTTCACCCAATCGGGTGTCGAAGCATCGAGCTTCGCAAGATCGACCACATCGACGCCCTGCACCGGCTTACCGGCATTCGACAAAAATCCGTCGATCAGAACGATGGTGTTTCCCGGCGATGCAGCAAACGGATCAGCCAGCAACGTGACATCGACGGGACCGCGCGCCGGCGCGGCCACGTGCAGACCGGTTTCCAGCGCTTGTGCAACATCGGTGTATTTCCACGCTTCGACGCGGCGATGCGGCACGCCCACACGCGTGAACGCCTCCATCGCTTTCGCGCGGCGTTCGTCCAGCCAGCTCAAGCTGGCGCCGGGCAAATTCTTGCGGTGCGCGCTGAAATCTTCCGCGAACTGCACAGCCTTGGGATCGATGCGAACGAGTGCCGTCATGCCGCAGCGCCTCGCACATGATCGTAGCCCTTCTCTTCCAGCGTGTGCGCCAGTTCCGGCCCGCCGCTGGTGACGATGCGCCCCTCTGCCATCACATGCACGCGATCCGGCACAATGTAGGAAAGCAACCGCTGGTAATGCGTGATCACCAGCATGGCGCGATCGGCGGCGCGCAGAGCGTTCACGCCTTCGGAGACAAGCTTCAAGGCATCGATGTCGAGGCCGGAATCGGTTTCGTCGAGAATGGCGAGC
>CAIYRG010000099.1 GCA_903928515.1 uncultured Alphaproteobacteria bacterium
ATCCCTCGCTGCATCGCACGTACAATTGCGCCGAGATCGCCGCCCTTCTGAACCGGCTTTCAACTGCAGCACTGGTCACCGAACCTGGCTGGGGTTCGGATCGCGCGAGTGTGGATTTTGCGCAAGCGTTGAAATCCGTCAGCTCGCTGAAAACCATTCTGGAGCCCGAGAATTTTCCGGCACCCTGTGCGCCCGCCAATCCACCCGTCACCGATCCCGATAAGGTTGTCTATCTCGCCTTCACATCGGGCACGACCGGCGCGCCGAAATGCGTGATGCATTCCGACAATTCGCTGCTGGCAAATGCGCGCGATCTGGTGCGCGATTGGAACATTGAACGCGACACCGTGCTTCTGTGCTTGGCGCCTTTCTCGCATCACATCGGCTGGGTCGCGACTGGCGAGTGGCTACTGTCGGGCTGCCAACTCGTGATGAATTCGCCGCCACCCGGCAAATCGGTTCTCGATTGGCTGCTGGAGACGAAAGCCACGTATGTGATGGGCGTGCCGACGCATGCGATGGACTTGCTCGCCGAACATAAGAAACGCGGTCTGAAAGATTTGGGCGCGGTAAAGATTTTCTACATGGCGGGCACCGCCATTCCGCCGAGCGTGGCCGAAGCGTTCTTCGGCTTCGGGATTAAAGTGCAGAACGTCTACGGCATGACGGAAAATTCCTCGCACCAATACACGCATCCGGGCGATGCCAACGACGTGACAGCCACCACCTGCGGCCGCGGCGGGCCTGCCTATGAAGTGCGGATTTTCGATCCCGCCGACGAGGACAGGCCGGTGGGGCCAGGCGAGGTCGGCCATCTCGGGGGGCGTGGGCCGGCGCTGATGCTGGGTTATTTCGCCAACCAGGCGGCGACAGAGGGGAGCTTCAACAAAGAAGGCTGGTTCCTTTCCGGCGATCTCGCCGTTGCCGATGAGGCGGGCAATGTGCAGATCGTGGGCCGGTTGAAAGACATCATCATTCGCGGCGGACACAACATCTATCCCGCCCATATCGAGGCATTGGCGCTGCGCCACGAGAACGTGTCGCGCGTGGCTTGCTTTCCTGTGCCCGACGAACGGCTGGGCGAACGCGTCGGCATTGCCATTATCGGCACGGTCCAACCGCAGGATTTGCTGAATCATCTGGCGGCGGAAGGCCTCTCCAAGTACGACATGCCGGAACATTTCGTGCGCGTGGAGGAATTGCCGATGACGCCGAGCGGCAAGATCTTGAAACGGTCGCTGACCGAGATGGTGAAAACCGGCGCGCTGAAGCTGATCTTCTTGCGCGAGACTGCGGAGGCTGCATCGTGAGCGTGAAACTTTCTCGGCGCGACGAAGCCGCGATCCTTACGCTGGACCGCCCCGAGGCGCTGAACGCGCTGTCTTTCGCCATCATCGCGGAGATCGGCGCGGCCATCGACGAAGTGGCCAAATCCGATGCACGTGTGCTGATCGTGACCGGTGCCGGCGCGAAAGCGTTTTGCGCGGGCGCGGATATCGGCGAATTGCGCGGGCGGCCGATGACGGAAGAATTGGCCGGCGCGGTGCTGGGCCAGACAACATTTGCGAAATTGGACAGTTTGCGCATTCCCTCCATCGCGCTGATCAACGGCTATGCCTTCGGCGGCGGCTTGGAATTGGCGATGGCCTGTACATTCCGCCTGGCGGTGTCGGCCGCGAAGATGGGCCTGCCCGAAATCAAATTGGGATTGATTCCCGGCTATGGCGGGACGCAGCGCCTGCCGCGTCTCATCGGCGAAGCGCGCGCGCTGGAGATGATCATGACCGGCCGCACCGTGGCGGCCGATGAAGCGCATCGCATGGGGTTGGTGAACCGGATCGTCGAAGGCGATGCGATGGATGCGGCGATTTTGTTCAGCCGAGAGATTACGCAATTCAGCCTGCCGGTGTTGAACTTGGCGCGCGCCGCCGTGACGCGCGCCGCCGAGTTGTCGCTGCCCGAAGGCCTGAAGGCGGAAGCCGAGCTTTCGACACTGGCGTATCAGCTTGAAGATGCGGATGAAGGCATCCAGGCGTTTCTGGATAAGCGCAAAGCGAATTTCAGTGATAAGTGACGATTGGGATGCCTGAGAACAAAATGCGCCAGGGTTGGATTGTGGTGACGGGCGCGAGCCGTGGCATCGGCGCGGCCATTGCCGCCGATATCGAATCGCGCGGTGGCAAGGTGGCGGCGTTCTCGCGCAGCGGCAACGCCCCGCACGGCAAATCCGTTATCTGCGATGTGTCGAACGAAAAAGCCTTTGCGGCAGCGCTCGATGGATTGGCGAAAGACGCGCCCATCGTGGGACTGGTGAACAATGCCGGGATGCATCGCTTCGGGCCCTCCGAAACCGAGAGCACCGAAGATTTCGAAACCATGCTGCGGGTGAACAGTGTGGCGCTGTTCGCCGCCTGCCGTATCGCCTACCCGCATCTGAAAGCCGCGAATGGCGCCGCCATCGTCAATATCGGTTCGTTCTTCGACAAGCTTGGCATCGCGGGCAACGCCGCCTATTGCGCGTCGAAAGCCGCCGTCGGCGCCATCACGCGCTGCCTGGCCGTGGAGTGGGCGCAGCACAAAATCCAGGTGGTGGATGTGGCGCCCGGCTACATCGCCACCGACATGAGCAATGGCTTCTTGGATACCGAACGCGGCCGCGAGTGGATCGCCAAGCGTTCGACGATAGGCCGCGCGGGCCACCCGGAAGAAATCGCCCGCTTTGTCGGCGCGCTGTTTGCCGACGACATTCCCTTCCTCACCGGCGAGACCATCTACATCGATGGCGGCCACGGCCTTCGGCAGTAAAGAAATACGCCCATGAAAATCTTCGATCAGCTCGACGCACGCCGGAATTGGAACGAAGACGAGCGCATTGCGCTCGACGGCATCAAGCTGATGATCGCCGACATCATGGCGCCCGCGGCAGCCGAGCATGACCGCGAAGGCAGCTTCCCGAAAGAGAACGTGAAGGCCATCAACCAGATGGGCCTAAACGCGATCTTCGTGCCGGAAGCCTATGGCGGCACGCCGATGAGCTATCGCTTCTATATCGCGGTGGTGAAAGCCATTGCGGAAGCCTGCGCCTCCACCGGCATCATCTACGCCACGAACTTTCACGCGATGAAGCCGCTGATCGATTTCAGCACCGAGGAGCAGAAAGAACGCCTGCTGCCGCGCATCGCCGCCGGATCGCTCGCAGCACTTGCCATCACCGAACCGGCTGCCGGCTCGGATGCCACGGCGATGACCACGCGGTTCCGTGAAGACGGCAAGACGATCATTATCGAAGGCACCAAGACCTTCATCACCAATGGCGACGTGGCCGATCTCATTCTCGTGTTCGGCAAGTGGCAGGGAATCGACGATCCCAAGAAGGCCATTTCGGCGGTGATCTTCGAGAAGGGCACGCCGGGCTTTGAAGTGCTGCGGCTGGAAGACAAGATGGGCCATCGTGGTTCGTCTACCGCTGCCATCGCCTTTAACGGCTGCCGCATCCCGCGCAAGAACCTTCTGGGCGAACCCGGCGATGGGTTGAAGATATTGCTCGCGTCGTTGAACAAATCGCGGCCCTCGATTGCCGCGCATGCGCTGGGCATTGCCATGGCCGCATTCAAGGACATGACGGGCTATATGAACGAGCGCAAAGCGGGCGGAAAACGCATCGTGGATTTTCAGGGCAATCAATTCCTGCTGGCCGATTTGGCATCCGAATTGGCATTGACCGAGCATTGGCTCGATTATGTGTGCGGGCTGATCGATGACGGCGCTGCCGATTTCGGCATCGAGGCCTCGATTGCCAAGATGCGCGCGTCGGACCTGGCTATGCGCATGACGACGGAAGCCGTGCAGATGTTCGGCGGTTACGGCTACTGCAAGGATTTTCGCGTCGAGCGGTTGATGCGCGATGCCAAGATCACACAGATTTGGGAAGGCACGAACCAGGTGCATCGCCAATTGATCGGCCGCGCGTTCGCGGAAAAGACGAAATAGATTTTGTTGGGTGGTGGAATGACAACAGCAATCAAAACCGTCGGCGTCTGCGGCGCAGCCGGAACCATGGGCGCAGGGATTGCGCTGGTGGCCGCGCGCGCAGGCTTCAAGACGCTGGCTTACGATCTTAACCCTGAGCCGCTTGCCAAGGCGTTGGCGCAATCGAGCGCGTTCCTGGGCAAGTCGGTCGAGCGCGGCAAGATGAAGCCTGAAGAGCGTGATGCCTTTCTGGGCAATCTGCAAACCACCACCGATATTTCCGCGCTCGGCGCATGCGATCTCGTGATCGAAGCGGTGTTCGAGGATTTGGGCGTGAAGCGCGCATTGCTCGCCAAGCTCGATGCCGCCTGCCCTACCACCACCATCTTCGCGTCGAACACCTCCACGCTGTCGATCACCGAAATCGCCGCGGGCTCAAAACGCCCCGATAAAGTCGTGGGCACGCATTTCTGCCTGCCCGCGCAATTGATGAAGCTGATCGAGGTTTCGCCGGGCATCCTCACGTCGGATGATACGTTCAAAGTCGCGTGGGAGTGGACACTCGCCGCCGGGCAGATTCCCGTGAAGACACAGGACAAGCCGGGCTTCATCCTCAATGCGCTGCTCGTGCCCTTCAACAACGATGCGATCCGCGCGATAGAAGCGGGCGTGGCCGATGCCGCGAGCATCGACGCCGCCATCAAGACCGGGCTGAATTACAAAATGGGTCCGCTGGAGCTGATCGATCTCGTCGGCTTGGATACGCAAGTGCGGCTGTGCGAGGCGTTCTATCCGATCACGCTCGATCCGCGCGCCTCCGCGCCGCCGCTGCTGAAGCGCATGGTGGCCGCAGGACTCTTGGGGCGCAAAACCGGACGCGGCTTCTACGATTATTCCGGCAACACGATGTTCGGAGCGTGATGATGAGTTACGCCATCGTACAAAACGGCGAGAGCCGCTCGTTCCCGCAAGGCGACGCGTTTCTCAGCGGTGCATCTGCTTCCGGCGATATCGTTCTTTATCTCGGCGGCGCACTGAAAGCGGATGCGAGCAAAGCCGCCATCCTCGTTGAGCTTGGCAACGAATGTTTGGCGGTTCACACCGACGACAAGCCAGATGCGAATATCCTAGGCTTCGCGCGCTATCGCAACGGAATGGATGCGCCTTCCAAGCTGATCGAGCTGGTGAAATCCGAGACCAGTTCACAAGCCGCCATCGATGCCGCGACGGCCATCTTCAAAGACGCAGGTTTCACGATTGTCGTGTGCGCCGATCAGGCGGGCCGTATCGTGGATCGCCTGGTGCGTCCAAAATACAACGCCGCACTTCGCTTCCTCGATGAAGGCTTGGCAACGCAAGCCGATATGGACCTCACGTGCAAGCTCGGCCTCGGTTATGCCGATGGACCCATCGAGCGCGTGGTGCGTGGCGGGCTCGCGCATCATTACGACGTGAGCAAGGCGCTGTTCGAGATTTACGGCACATCCGCTTACGCGCCCGCGCGCCGCGCCACCGTGGCGAAGGCCAAACAGAAATGACGCGTCCTTTAGACGGCATCTTTGTTCTCGATTTCTCCACGCTGCTGCCAGGACCGATGGCAGGCTTGATGCTGGCCGAAGCGGGCGCGGAAGTGGTGAAGGTGGAAGCGCCGCCCAAAGGCGAAGGCATGCGCGGTTACACGCCGCAATGGGGGCCGTACTCGATCAACTTCGCGCTGCTCAATCGCGGCAAAAAAAGCCTCACCGTCGATCTGAAAGACAAAGCCCAGCTTGAGAAATTGCTGGAGCTGGTGAAGCGCGCCGACGTCATCCTCGAACAGTTCCGCCCTGGCGTGATGGCGCGGCTTGGCCTGGGTTATGAAGCGGTTTCCAAGATCAATCCGAAGATCATCTATTGCTCGATCACCGGCTATGGCCAAAACGGGCCGATGCGCGATGTCGCGGCGCACGATCTGAATTACACCGCGCATGCGGGCCTGCTGGGGCTTTCCATGGGCACGCCGGACAGCCGCACGCTGCCACCGGCACTGATCGCCGATATCGCAGGCGGCGCATACCCGGCCGTGATGAACATTCTTCTGGCGCTGCGCCAACGCGATACATCCGGCAAGGGCTGCTATCTCGATATGGCAATGGCCGAAAACGTGTTGCCGTTTATGTATTGGGCCATGGGCGACGGCTTGGTGTCCGGCGAATGGCCGAAGAACGGCAAGGAACGCGTCACTGGCGGCACAGCGCGCTTTCACATCTACACCACGAAAGACGGGCGCGCGGTTGCGGCGGCGCCCCTGGAACAAAAGTTCTGGGAGAATTTCTGTGCCATCATCGGGTTGGAAGAAAACTTCCGGAATGACGATGCGAACCCGGAAGCCACCATCACGCGGGTGGCCGAGATCATCCGTTCCAACACCGCGGCGAATTGGGCCACAAAGTTTGAAGGCCGCGATTGCTGCTGCAACATCGTGCAGAACGTGGAAGAAGCGTTGAACGATCAACATTTCGCTTCGCGCGGCGTGTTTGCGCACAGAGTGAAGAACGCCGATGGCGCTGTGCTGCCCGCATTGCCGATGTCGGTGGCCC
The DNA here is from genome assembly GCA_903928515.1 of uncultured Alphaproteobacteria bacterium. Taxonomy (GTDB): domain Bacteria; phylum Pseudomonadota; class Alphaproteobacteria; order Micropepsales; family Micropepsaceae; genus CAIYRG01. The sequence goes on from CAIYRG010000099.1 coordinate 6,549, forward strand.
CGCATTTCCGTGGCGATCCCGACGACATTCAAGAACCGCCCATCTTAGGCGCGCATAACAAGGAGTATCTGCCGTGAAGGCTGTTTGGGTGCGCGAGATCGGGCCGTTCGAGAATGTGAAGGTGGAGGAGGTTGCCGATCCCGTGGCCGCTGCGGGCGAAGTGATCGTCGATGTCGCCTTTGCGGAAACCAACTTCCCCGACATGCTGGTGATCGAAGGCAAATATCAGCACAAGCCGACGCTGCCCTTCGCACCCGGCAAGGCCGTGGCCGGAATCGTGTCCGCGCTCGGCGCCGGCGTGAGCACTGTGAAAATCGGCGATCGCGTGGCCGCGCAAGTGGAACACGGCGCGTTTGCCGAGAAGGCGCGCGTGGTGGCGGCCAATTGCTTCTCCATCCCTTCCGATGTGCCGCTGGATGCGGCAGCAGCGCTCGGGCTTGTCTATCAAACCTCGTGGTTCGCGCTGAAAGAGCGCGCCCATTTCAAAGCCGGTGAAACAGTGTTGGTGCTGGGCGCAGCCGGCGGCGTCGGCATGGCGGCGGTGCAGTTGGCACGAGCGCTGGGCGCCAAGACCGTGATCGGCGGCGTGCGGGGCGAGGCCAATGCGCAAGCCGCACGCAAGATGGGCGCGGATCACATCATTGATCTGCGCGATCCGAATTTGCGCGATGCGTTGCGCGACCAGGTCAACGCCATTACCGGCGGAAACGGCGTGGATGTGGTGATCGATCCCGTGGGGGGCGAGGCCAATGCCGCCGCGTTGCGCGCCATGGCATGGTGCGGACGCTTGGTGATCGTGGGTTTCACGTCAGGCGAGATCGCTTCGGTGAAAACCAATTACCTGCTGATCAAGAACATCGCGGTCACGGGCCTGCAGATTTCGGATTATCGCGACAAGACGCCGAAGCTGATGGAAGAGGCGCAAAACGCCATCTTCGATCTCTATCGCGCCAAGAAGATCTACCCCTTCATTTCCGCACGCCTGCCGCTGGAGCGGTTTCAGGAGGCGCTGATCGCCTTCCGCGACGGCAAGGCCCAGGGGAAGATTTTGTTGCAGGCAGGCAAGGCCTAGCCCGTCCGGTTTGCCCATTCCGGCTTCCGTTCTTGGTCCTCATTGGCTAGAAGCACTCCAACAACAGGGGTGAAACATGCTTCCGAAAGACGTCGACGTTGTGGTGGTGGGCGCCGGCAATGCGGCGTTCTGCGCGGCCTTGGCGGCACGCGAGGCGGGCGTTTCCGTGCTGGTGCTGGAACGTGCCCCGGAAACCGAGAATGGCGGCAACAGCCGCTTCACGGCCGGGGCCTTCCGCTGCGTCTATGACGGCGTGGACGACCTCAAGGCGTTGATGCCGGATCTGACCCCGGATGAAATCGCCAACACCGATTTCGGCACCTACACCGAAGGCCAGTTCTTCGACGATATGGGCCGCATCACCGAATACCGCACCGATCCCGACATGTGCGAGCTTCTGGTCACGCGCAGCAAAGACACGATGCGCTGGATGCAGAAGAAGGGCGTGCGCTTCATCCCGATTTACGGCCGCCAAGCCTACAAGATCGACGGCAAGTTCAAATTCTGGGGCGGGCTGACGGTGGAATCCTGGGGCGGCGGACCGGGCCTGGTGGATAGCCTCACCAACCTCGCCAAAAAGAACGGCATCACCACCGCTTACGAGGCGCATGCGTTGTCGCTGATCTCGGACGATGACGGCGTGAAGGGCGTGCGCGTTCGCCACCAGGGCAAGACGGTTGAGGTGCGCGCCAAATCCGTGGTGCTGGCCTGTGGCGGGTTCGAATCCAACCCCGAATGGCGCACGCGCTATCTCGGGCCGGGTTGGGATTTGGCGAAGGTGCGCGGCACGCGCTTCAACACCGGCGACGGCATTCGCATGGCCATCGATATCGGCGCGGCGCCGAAGGGCAATTGGTCGGGTTGTCATGCGGTGGGCTGGGATCGCAATGCGCCGGAATTCGGCGACCTCGCAGTCGGCGACAATTTCCAGAAGCACTCCTATCCGCTGTCGATCATGCTCAACGCCACGGGCGAACGCTTCGTCGATGAAGGCGCGGATTTCCGCAATTACACTTACGCCAAATATGGCCGCGTGGTTCTGAACCAGCCGGGCCAATTCGCCTGGCAGATCTTCGATTCCAAGGTCACGAAATTCCTGCGCGACGAATACCGCATCAAGCAAGTGACGAAGGTGCGCGCCGATACGCTGGAAGAATTGGTGCAGAAGCTGGACGACGTGAACCCGGTGAAGGCGCTGGCTACCATCAAGGCCTACAACGACGCCGTGATGAAGGACGTGCCGTTCAACCCGAACATCAAAGACGGGCGTGGCACGAAGGGCCTTCCCGTCCCGAAATCGAACTGGGCCAACACCATCGATGAAGGCCCGTTCGAGGCCTATGCCGTGACCTGCGGCGTCACCTTCACCTTCGGCGGATTGAAGATCGACAATGACGGCCAGGTGGTCGACACCGATGGCCATATCATTCCCGGCCTGTATGCAGCGGGCGAACTGGTCGGCGGGTTGTTCTATTTCAACTATCCGGGCGGCACGGGGCTGATGGCAGGCTCGGTGTTCGGCCGCATCGCAGGCACGACTGCGGGCAAAAGCGCGGTTTAATTTCGCGCTCAAGCAGCGCAGCGGTAGCGCATCAAAAATATTTGAAGATCAACCACGGCAGGGCAACCCCGCGTCTTGCCCTGCCGTAGGATCGTCCCCCGGCGTAACCGAAAAATCCTAATCCACTTCGTTTTCGGAATTCGTCGTGCCGTAGATCACATGCACGCGATTCTCGGTCTTCGTGGTGAAGTGCTTGGCGGATACGATCTTCACTGGTGTGGCCTTCACCGGAGTTATCTTCACCGGCTGGCCCGCCAGCTTCGTGACGTTGCAGATATAGGCTTGTGTTTCTGCCGGTAACGGACGACGCGTCACCAAGTGATCTTTCAAACGCCCCGGCCCTGCGTTGTAGGCCGCGAACATGTTTGGATAGCCATAGCGCTTGTGCAGCTCGCGCAAATAGGCAGCACCTGCGATGATATTGTCGTGCGGGTCTGACACATCAGCCCCGAGATTGTACTTCTCGCGCATCAGCGCATACGTGTCGGGCATCATCTGCATCACGCCCAATGCACCGGCCGACGATTCGATGGGACGCCCGGCGAGCAATGTGCGGCCGCCCGATTCCACCTTCATCACAGCCTTGATCCAATCGACAGGCAGCGCGAAACGCTTGGAGGCTTCCTTCACGTAAGGCTCCCAGCGCGCCATCAATTCCTTGCTGCTCATGCCGGCTTCCGAGAAGTCGAGCGCTTGTTCGGGAAGACGCAGATCGTCGCGCAACCGGCGCCAGACCGGCGGGGTGTTCGACATTGCGACGGCATCGTTACGCTTGATGCCCGCGTGTGGAGGCGAACCGGACTGCACCGACATCATCGTGTCGTTCTGCATGCCGAACAGAATGGTGAAGGACAGCAGCAGCGCCATACCGGCTGCGGTGAATACTCCACCGAAATCGGTGACGGAGTTCCGGCTGGGAGTGGCGTCGCCCACAGGGCAAAGCGAGTGGCTTGAAAACAAAGCGCGCTCCTCTGTCGCGCGAGGAAATCAGCCGCCGCGCAAGCATTTTGGCGGCTGTGACGCAGCCGTCTCGTTCCCCCTTATGTGATTCACGGGAAGCCCCGCATGGCTGGCTTCGTTGCTCTTCCTCCAAGAGCGCGGAACCCAGTCGGCGAATGTGCGGACCAATGGCAAAGCCAAGGCCAGCGCGTTAATTCGCGTACGAAGTTTGTAATCTGAAACCGCGGCGAATTTAAATGAAAAAATTCGCCGGTGTGGAACGCATCAACGTCATTTGCGTAGCGCGCGACGAAGTTCCTTGAAGTTGCATGACTGCAACGCAGAAAACGTAGGATTTATCGGCGCCGCTTGAAGTTCCGCGAAGTTCCGTCGCGCGATTTTGCCGCGCTTTTCTAGGAGCACAGCGACTTAGAAAAGCTGCGCCAGTGCCACGAAGTGGCATTGGCTGAATTCATTCGGGCGCTTCGTCATCCACCGGCGTGGTGACGACGAGGAAAATCAAATCCGATGTGCCGGTGTTGTACATCGCGTGCACAACGCCCGGCGAAATGAACACATAGTCGTGCTTGCGCATGACTTGCTTCTTCCCGTCCAACTCCATCAAGCCTTCACCTTCGATGACGTGATAAATCTGCTCCTGCACCTTGTGCACGTGCGGCTGCACATAGGCCATCGGCTGATACATCGAGATGCGGTAATCGATGTGCCTGGCGTTCTCGGTATCGGGCATCACCAGCGGCTTCGACAACGCGCCGCCAAAATGGCCCGGAAACTGCTGCCATTGCACTTCCGCGATGTTGCGAATGAACGCTTCGCGCTTGTCTTTGGCTTTCGACTTTTTCGCTTTGGCCATGGCCCCTACCCTTGGTTGTCATGGCCCGCAACAGCGGGCCATCCAAATGATGGCTGTCTCAACATCGACGAATTGATCCCTGTCGTTTGGGCGGCCCGCTTTCGCGGGCCGTGACAGCGGAGTTACTGCGGCAAATACCGCTTGCCGAACACAGGTTCCTTGTACGGCGTCGGCGGCAATTCCCACGTGCCGGTGGCGGGCGGACGAATTTCGCCGTCGACATGCACGTCCAACAACACCGGCTTGTTCAATTTCACCGCGTAGTGCAGCGCGCCTTTGAAGTCTTCCGATTTCGAAACCGTGATGCCTTCCACGCCGGCGGCACGCGCCCAGGCTGCGAAATCCGGATTGTACGGCTTTTGATTTTCGCCCTGATAAAACGCGGTGCCGAGTTCACGCCCGCCGAACATGCCCACTTGGATGTCGCGGATTGAAGCCCAGGAGTAATTGTTCCACACCACCCAAACGACGGGGATGTTGTATTCGACAGCGGTGCACAGCACGTGCGGCACCATTGAGAAACAGCCATCGCCGGTGACGGAGATGCACGGCCTATCGGGTGCGGCGAGCTTCGCGCCCAGCACACCGGCCGCACCAAAGCCCATGCCCGAGAAGCCCCAGCTGTTCAACATCGCCTGCGGGCGGCGCGCCTGCCAGAACTGCATGAACCAGTTGTGATTGATGCCGACATCGCAGCAGAGAATGGAATCATCGGGCAGCACGGCACGGCAATCGGCGACCACGCGTTCAGGGCGCATCGGCGAGGCATGCACGTCAAAATTTGGCTTGGTGAACTTCTCCCATTCGCCGCGCCATTCGGCGATGTTCGCCAGCCATGGTGCTGTACGCCCCTGATGCTTGCCGCTGGCGCGTTCCACATCCGCGAGCATCTGGCGCAGAAAGGTGCGTGCATCCGCAATGATCGCAAGATCCGGCGGATAGTTGCGGCCCAGCTCGGCCGGATCGACATCGACATGGATGAGCTTGGAGGTCGGGAAATTCCACGAATAGCCCGGCAGCCACGACGACGCGGAGCGATCGTCAAACCGCGCGCCGATGGCGATGACCAGATCGGCACGCCGTCCTGCTTCGTTCGCGGGATACGCGCCATTGCGGCCGATAAAGCCGAGCGACAGCGGATCGGCCATGTTCAAACAGCCCATGCCGTTGGGCGAGGAGATCACCGGAATTTGCAGCGCCTGCGCGAATGCCGTGAGTTCTGCCGAGGCTTCGGCCAATGTCACGCCGTGGCCGATAAAAATCACCGGGCGTTCGGCTTTGGCGATCATATCGAGCGCGCGCGCAATCTCTTCCGGTGCGGCACCACTGCGCTGCGTACCGAACGCAGGTGCGCGCGGCGGCATCTCCACATCGTCTTCTTCCTGGAACACGTTGAACGGCACATCGACGTTCACCGGGCCAGGGCGGCCCGTGAGCATCGTGGTCATCGCTTGGCGCATCGCTAAGGGGAGCATGTCCACGCGCGTGGGCTGGAAGCTGCGCTTCACCACGGGGCGAATGATGTTGGGGAAATCCGCCTGAAAATGGCGGTTCACTTCCTGGAACGGACTGCGGTTGAATTGCTGCGTGGGCACATTCGCCGTAATGGCAAGAACGGCGGAAGAATCCGCAAGCGCGCAGGCCAGCGGCATCACGATGTTGCACGAGCCGGGACCGCAGGAGGTGAGCGTCGCCACCGGTTTGTGCTTCACGCGGAAATAGGCGTCCGCCATATGCGCAGCCACCTGTTCGTGGCGCGGGCTGATCATCTTGATCTTGTCGCGGCGCTCATGAAGGGCATCGAGCATGCCCACATTGCCGTGGCCGCAAATGCCGAAGACATAGGGAATGTCGTTGTCGATCAGATAATCGGCAATCAGATCGGCGCCCTTCATGCGTGGCATGAAACCCTCGTACGGTTGATTGGCAAAATGAACGGAAAATAACGCGGGCGTCCCCTGAAAACGCCCGTATTCTCAGCCTTTGGCTTATTACAAATTGACCGGCCAAACCACCGGCAATACAAACCTAGCTGCTGAAATACCAAATTCGAGGGCGCCGCCATGCAGAGCATCGATTGCACCATCCTTCGCGGCGGCACGTCCAAAGGTATCTACATCGAACGCGATCTTCTGCCGGAGCCCGGTGCGGAGCGCGACCGCACCATCTTCGACATTTTCGGCACGCCCGATACGCGCCAGATCGATGGCCTCGGAGGCGCCGACAAGCTGACCAGCAAGCTGGGCGTGATGGGTGCGCCGACCCGCAAGGATTGCGATATCGATTATCTGTTCGGCCAAGTCGGCACGAAGCTCGCCACACTGGATTGGACGAGCAATTGCGGCAACCTCTCGGCGGGTGCCGCACTCTATGCCGTGCACAAGGGCTACATCTCCACCAAGGAGACGGAAGCCAGAATCGCCATCCATCAGGTGAACACGGGCCGCCGTTTGCGCGCCACCGTGCCGATGGCCAACGGCCAGCCGGTTCTGCAAGGCGATTTCGCCATCGGCGGCGTGCCGGGCACCGGGCCGCGCATCGATCTCGATTTCGGCGATTTCGGCGGCGGCGCGATGAACAAGAGCATCCTGCCCACCGGCAATGTCATCGACCGCTTCGATGTGCCGGGAATCGGCAAGATCGAAGCCACCATCGTGGACGCCGCAAACCTTTGCGTCTTCTTGCGCGCACGCGATGTGGGACTGAATCCGCAAACCGGCGTCGAAGAATTGCAGGCCGACGCCGCGCTGGTGAACCGGCTGGAAACCATCCGCGCGCGCATCGCGCAGGAGATTGGCTTCGTCACGGAGAACGTCGAGCTGGAGATGAACACGCGGTTGAACCCGATGATGTTCGTCGTGGCCCCGCCGGAATCTTATAAGGCGTTGAACGGCAAGATGGTGGAAGAGAGCGAGCACGACATTCTCTCGCGCTCCTGCACGCGCTGGCAGTTCTCCAAAACCTACCCCGGCACCGGCTCCATCGGCACCGCCGTGGCGTGCGGCCTTTCGGGCTCGATTGCCAACGAGGCCTTCCGCGGCAAAGCGGTGCTGGGCCAGGAATACCGCGTGCGCGTCGGCCATCCCGCCGGCCGGTTGGAAGTGCGCGCGAAGCTGGAAGGTGCGGGCAATGCGATACCGGAACTCACGTCTGCCATCATCGGGCGCACAGCGCGCGTCATCATGGACGGCCGCGTGTATTTGAAGGCGTAATTTGAACACGCCCCTCGACAGTTTCGGCGTCCGCAAAACGGTCGCGCTTGGCGTCGCGCCCGCATCCGTCATGGATGTGCAGGCTTTGGCTGCACCCTTTCCCGCGATCAGGCGCTTGCCCGTCAGCCTTCTGATCGTTCTGGAAAATCTGCTGCGCCACGAAGACGGCGAGCGTGTGACGCAAGATTCCATCGCATCCGTCGCCGAACGTGCCAGCCGCTGGGGCCGAAACGACGAAATTCTGTTCTATCCCTCACGCGTGGTGATGCAGGACTATGCAGGGTTGGTGGCGCTGATCGATCTCGCCACCATGCGCGAACGCGTGCGCGTGGCGGGCGGTGATCCTGCCAATGTGAAACCGGTGAAGCCGGTTGATCTGGTGATCGATCATTCGTTGATCGTGAACCATGCGCGCTCAAGCGATGCCGCCGAGCGCAACATCGAAGAAGAATACAAGCTGAACCGCGATCGCTTCGCCTTCGCCAAATGGGCGCAAAAATCACTGCCCAATTTGCGCGTGGTGCCGCCCGGCAACGGCATCATCCATCAAGTGAATCTGGAACGCCTTGCCGAAGTCGCGCGCGTCGATGAAGCCACCGGGCTTCTGCATCCCGAAAGCCAGATCGGCACCGATAGCCACACCACAATGATCAATGGCCTGGGCGTGTTGGGCTGGGGCGTCGGCGGCATCGAAGCGGCAGCCTCCATGCTGGGCGAGCCTGTTTCGATGCTGGTGCCCGATGTGATCGGCGTGAATCTGATGGGCACACCGCGCGCAGGCGTGTTGGCGACCGACATCGTGCTGAACATCGTCGAAATTCTTCGCGCCAAGGGCGTGGTCGACAAATTCGTGGAATTCTTCGGGCCGGGCATTGCAGGACTTTCGGTGGGCGACCGTGCCACCATCGCCAACATGGCGCCCGAATATGGCGCGACCTGCGGTTACTTCCCGATCGACGAAAAGACGCTTTCCTATTTGCGCCTCACGGGCCGCGATGCGGCATCTGTTGCGCGCATTGGCGATTACGCGAAATTCGCAGGCCTCTGGGCCAACGATATCCTGCGCGATTATACCGATGTGGTGGAAATCGATCTTTCTACGATTGGCCGCACCGTCGCGGGCCCCAAGCGCCCGCATGATCGCATGGCACTGGCCGAAGCGAACAAGACCGTTCCGGCACCATCCGGCGCGAAGCTCGATCACGGCGATATCGTGATCGCGGCCATCACATCGTGCACCAACACGTCGAACCCACGCGCGATGGTGACGGCGGGCTTGTTGGCAAAGAACGCCGTGGCGCTGGG
>CAIYRG010000100.1 GCA_903928515.1 uncultured Alphaproteobacteria bacterium
CTCGGCAATCGCCGCCGCCGCATGGTCCTGAGTGGAGAAGATATTGCAGGAGGCCCAGCGCACCTGCGCGCCCAGCGCGACCAGCGTCTCGATCAGCACCGCGGTCTGTATGGTCATGTGCAGCGAGCCGGCGATGCGCGCGCCTTTAAGCGGTTGCGTACCTTTGAATTCTTCACGCACGGCCATCAGCCCCGGCATTTCGGTTTCGGCAATGGCAATTTCTTTGCGGCCAAAACCGGCAAGGCCGATGTCAGCGACGTGGTAATCGTTGGACTTCGTGGATTTAGCTTGTATGGCGGCGCTCATCACGCTCTCCTTTCCATAAGAAAAAAGTTCGTGAGCGCGGTTGCTGAAGTCCGAGCCTGGCAGACATCGATGGTCTGTCGCAACGCTCCTCGGAGGAGCCGCATATTACTACAAGTACAGCCGCTGCGTGCGGCACGCGGCGGCTGGTAAAAACATACGGCAGATAGAAAACTATGCGGCGTCGGCCTTCAGTGCCTGTGCCTTATCGGTAGCTTCCCAGGTGAATTCCGGCTCGTCGCGGCCGAAGTGACCGTATGCGGCAGTCTTGAGATAAATCGGCCGCAGCAGATCGAGCGCCTTGATGATGCCCTTGGGTCGCAGGTCGAAATGTTTTTCCACTAGCGTAGAAATTTTCTCGTCGGGGATAGTGCCGGTGCCGAAGGTATCAACCAGCACGCTCACCGGACGCGCTACGCCGATCGCATAAGCGATCTGCACTTCGCATTTTTTGGCGAGACCTGCAGCCACCACGTTCTTGGCAACGTGGCGTGCAGCATAGGCAGCCGAGCGGTCGACCTTGCTCGGATCCTTGCCGGAGAACGCGCCGCCGCCGTGACGCGAATAGCCGCCGTAGCTATCGACGATGATCTTGCGGCCGGTGAGACCGGTGTCGCCTACTGGTCCGCCGATGACGAAACGACCGGTCGGGTTTATCAGGTATTTGGTATCAGCCATCAACATGTTCTTGGGGAACACAGGCTTGACGATTTGTTCGATGACGGCTTCTTCGATCTGTTCGTGCGTGATGTCGGGATCATGCTGAGTCGAGACCACCACGGTTTCGACATGTACCGGCTTGCCGTCGACATAGCGCACGGTGACTTGCGATTTTGCGTCCGGGCGCAGCCATGGCAGACGGCCGTCCTTGCGCAGTTCGGCATGGCGCTCCATCAGACGATGCGAGTAATAAATCGGCAGCGGCATCAGTTGGTCTGTTTCATCGCAGGCATAGCCATACATCAGGCCTTGATCGCCGGCGCCCTGTTCGAGGTCCACGCCCTTGCCTTCATCGACGCCTTGCGCGATGTCGACTGACTGTTTGTCGAAGGCGGTGAGCACGGCGCAGCTGCGATAGTCGAAACCCAGTTCGGATTTGTCGTAGCCGATGTGCTTGATCACGTCGCGGGCGATGGTGCTGTAATCCACCGAAGCGTTGGTGGTGATTTGTCCGGCCATAACCACCAGACCGGTTGCCACTAAGGTCTCAGCGGCCACGCGTGCATATTTATCCTGCGTTAAGATAGCATCCAGCACTGCATCTGAAATCTGATCCGCAATTTTGTCCGGATGTCCTTCGGACACCGA
>CAIYRG010000101.1 GCA_903928515.1 uncultured Alphaproteobacteria bacterium
ATGCCCGCGAAGGCGGGCATGACAGTGATTGTGAATGGGGCGCATGCGCAGCCTTCCTAAGTCGCTGCGCTTCTAGGAAAAGCCAGCGTCAAAACCGCTTCAGCAACCGATCCAGATAATCGAGTTCTTCTTGCGGGCGGTTGCGTTCCGCTGCGCGCTTGCGCAACTCGTTCAGAATTTCACGCGCCCGCGCGAGCTGCGATTCTTCCGGCAGTTTCACCGCACCGCCAAAGCCTGTGGCGCCCGATGAGCGGCCCAACGGATCGGTATCGGAATCGGTGGTGCCGGAATTGCCGGTGCCCGCCATTTGCGATTGCGCCAGCGCTTGCGCGCCTTGGCTCATGCTTTTCAGTGCGTTCTGCTGATCCTGTGCGGATTGGTCGAGCGAGCCTTTGTCGAGATCGTCGGTCGATTGGCCCATCGCGCTGGAGGCGCTGCCCAGCCCCTTGGGTGCTGCGATGGCGTTCTGCGCCAGATTGCTCAGGAGATTGTCGAGCTTCTCGCGCATCGCGCGCTGTTCCTTCGACATCTGCCCCGCATCGCTTTTGTTTTGCGGCGTACCGGATTGGCCTTGAGCACCCTGGCCCTTGCCTTGCGGGCCTTGCTGGGCGCGGAAGGTTTTGTCCAACAGATCGCGCTGTTGCGCCATGAGGTCGCTTAAAGATTGCAGCGCTTCGTTCGTGGCCTTTTGCTGTTGTGCATTTTTGTCACTTGGCGCGTTGCGCGCGCTGTGCAGGTTTTCCAGCATCTGCTGAAGCTGCGACAGCATTTGCCGGGCCTGATCGCGCGCGCCGGTGCGTGACAGATCCTGGATCGCGTTCAGCATGTCCTGCAGATCCTGCTCGGTCACATTCTTGGCGTCGCTCGGTAGTGAGGCTTGGCTCTTGTCGCCGTTTTTCTGCATCGCTTGCAGGTAGTTCGCCAGCGCCTGCTTCATTTTCTGCATCAGCGCTTGGATTTCTTCATCCGACGCGCCTTTTTCCAAGGCCTGCATCAACTGGCTTTGTGCGTCGCGAAGCTGTTCGGCGGCGAGCGAGGTGTCGCCCTCTTCGATGCCGAGCGCGATATCCCAGAGAAACGCCATGGCGCGGGTGACGTCATCTTTGTCGCGCACGTTGCCCAGTTCCACGACCAAGGTGCGCAGCGACAGATAGGTGCCGAAATCATCCTTATAGAATTTGTCGGGCGCGACGGTGAGCGCATCCACCGCTTCGCGCGCATTCGTGACGGCTTCTTGTCCACCGACTGCGAGGTTCCGGCGTTGCTCGACAAGCGCCTGCGCCAACGGTTTGGTGAAAACGCGCTGCGGCAGAACCAGGGTTGCGGGTGCGCTCATCCCCGTCTGTCCCGCGCCGTCGGTGGCAATCAATATGATCTTCACGCGCAGGCCGGAATAGGGATGCGCGGTCAAATCGCGATAGGCGATCTCCGGCACGCCCGATCCTGCAGGAATGGGAAGATCGACGATCAATGGATCGCCGTTCGGTGCGGCGGTGGCGTCGTCGGGCACGATGCGCGCTTGCATCTTCACGACGCCATAGTCATCGCTCGCCCGGTATGCGAATTTCACCGCCTGCTGGTCGGTGATCGAAGGCTTCTCTGAGAAGGCGACGGTGGGCGTCAGGTCCGGAATGAGATCGATCTGCCAATTGGCATAGGCGTGCATGCCAAGCCGGACCGAGACATGCGAATCGGCGGCCAGTGTTGCCTTGGCTTCGTAGTCGCTTCCCACCGTTTGAAATTCGATATCCTGACCACGCTTGCGCGGCGCCAAACGGAACCAGGGTTTGCCTTGCGCGCCGCGCAGACGCAGCGTCAGCACGCTCCCCACGGGCGCGTGGATCACGGCATCGGCGTGAATGCCGGTCGTGAGGCTTTGCGGCGGCAGAGCGGTATAAGCCGGCGGCGTGAGCCAGGCGTTCAACACCGCGCGGTCCGCGCCGCTGGAAAGATTGGGCGAAAGCCCGGACGCCAAACGCTCGGCCGACTCCGTGCCAGCAAACGCAAAGCCCAGCACAAGGAGGCCAAGCATCGCGTAGCGCAGATAATAAGGATCGCGTGGGGCGACATAGGATTTCGGCGGCGCAAGCCGAAGATCTTTAGCCGAAGCGAGCAAGCGTTTGATGTGCAGCCGCCACAGGCTTTCGGCCAGCGCATCTCCTGCGCCCACCGCCATGGTGTCGGTGCCTTCGCTCAATGGGCGATTGGAGAGATGCGAGTCGCGCTCCACGCGCCGCGCACCGTCTTCCCAACTTGCCGGTTGAACGCGCGAAAGATCGCGCCAGAACAGATAGGCGGCCCCGACAAGAAGCAACGTCAGCAGAATGAGATGCAGAATTGCGGGGATGATCGCGAAGACGCCGCTGAGGGCCAGCACCGCGTAAAGCCCGATTACGCCCAGGCCCGGCCAGGCGGCAGGCCACACACGTTCCCACATCACGATGCCGCGCGCGGCGGTGATCATGTGTTCGGCTTTGTCCTTGTCGGCGCCCAGAAGGGCGAGCGCCTTAGACTTTAAGCCAGTCGGGAACGCGATCCTGGGCAATCAATGCCTCTTCACTCAGACGGGGGCGAACCACCGCCCATTGCGCGCCTTTCACCAGCACTTCCGGCGCGGGCGGGCGTGCATTGTAGGCCGACGACATCACCGCGCCATAGGCGCCCGCGGTCATGATCGCCATCAGGTCGCCGGCTTTGGCGGGCGGCAAATCACGATCTTTCGCGAAGGTGTCGCCGGTTTCGCACACGGGCCCCACCACGTCATAACGCGCAGTATCGTCGGTGGTATGCGCCAGCACAGGTTTGATGTCGTGATGTGCGCCATACATTGCGGGGCGGATGAGATCGTTCATGCCCGCATCCAGCACCAGAAAGTCTTTGTTGGTGCCGGGCTTCACATAGATCACGCGCGTCACCAGAATGCCGGCATTGGCCGCGATCAAACGGCCGGGTTCGAAGATCAACTGCACGTCCAGGC
>CAIYRG010000102.1 GCA_903928515.1 uncultured Alphaproteobacteria bacterium
AGATAATTGCCGAGATGCAGCGTGTTGGTAGGCTGCATGCCGGAAAGGACGAGTTGCTTGTGCGCGTCGGACATGGCGGAGGACTTCTGTGAAAAACCGCCTCGCTTATGGCCGAAGCAGGGATGGCCGCGCAAGGCGTGCGTAAGCGCGAGCGCCCTATTCCGCCGCCATCGGCGCTTCGGCGGTGTTTTCCATCACCTTCAAAAGCCGCTGCTCCAGCGCCGCAAGACGCGAAGGATCGACAAGCTTGTGGCCGAAGCCATCGCGCACATAAAAAACGTCCACTGCCCGCTCGCCATAGGTGGCAACCATGGCCGAGGAAATGCTCAGGCCCGCCAGGAACAGAGACCGTGTAATTTCATACAGAAGCCCGGAACGATCGGGCCCGTCGATCTCGATCAGCGTGGAGGCGGCCGAGCCTTCATTGTCGAAGATGACGCGCGGAGAAACGCGGAAGGCGGCGGTGCGGCGCGGCAGCGTGCGTTTGGCGAACACCGTGCGCGGCAGAATTTCGCCCGCAAGCGTCTTGGAGATCGCCTGTTTCAAGCGCGCGATGCGCGAAGGCTCGCCGAACAATTTGCCCTCCACATCCTGCACGTAGAATACATCTAGCGCGTAGCCGTCGGAGGTCGTGAAGATCTTCGCATCCACGATGGAACCGCCGGTAACGGAGATCGCCCCGGCAAGCCGCGAGAACAGGCCGGGATGATCGCCGGTGTAGACCACGATCTCGGTGACGGCATCGCGCGGGTGATCGCGTGAACCCACCGCAAGCGGCTCCCCATTGGAATCGGCCTGCGCCATCAGGCGCGCATGAAATTCCTGCGCATCGGTATCGAAGGCCAGCCAATAAGGATCGTAATGGCGCGTCAGGATGCGATCGCGCGCCGCTTGCGGCAAATCCGCGAGGCGCTCGCCCAATTTGGCCTTGGCATCCGAGATGCGCAGATCACGCGCCGGCGCGGTGTCGCCGCCCGACATCTGGATTTCGGATTCCATATAGAGTTCGCGCAGCAACTGGCCCTTCCAGGCATTCCACACACCCGGGCCCACCGCGCGGATATCGGCCACCGTGAGCAGCAGCAGAAGACGCAAGCGCTCCGGCGTCTGCACGATTTCGATGAAATCCTGCACCGTTTTCGGATCGGTCACGTCGCGGCGTTGTGCGGTGTCGCTCATATACAGGTGATGCAGCACCAGCCAGCTAATGAGCGAGGTGTCTTCGGGCGAGAAGCCGAGGCGCGCGGCGACCGTCTCGGCGATGACAGCGCCGACCTTGGAATGATCGCCGGGCAAGCCTTTCGCCACGTCGTGCAACAGCAGCGTGAGATAGAGAATGTCGCGCGATTTGACGCGCTTGATGATCTCGGTGGCGAGCGGATGCTCGGTCTTCAATTCACCGCGCTCGATCTGGGCGATGTTGCCGAGCGCACGCAGCAGATGCTCGTCCACCGTATAGTGGTGGTACATGTTGAATTGCATCAACGCCACGACACGGCCGAATTCCGGCATAAACTTGCCGAGCACGCCCGCCTCGTTCATGCGGCGCAGCGCGGTTTCCGGATCGTGTCTTGATGCCACCAGCTTGCAGAACAGCGCATTGGCGTCCGGGTTGCGGCGCAGTCGGTCGTCGATCAGATCGAGCGAACGCGTGACGGTGCGCAGCGTATCGGGATGGATATCCATCTCGCGGTCGTCGGCGATCTGAAACAGCCGAATGAGATTCACCGGATTTTCGCGGAACACGGAATCGCGCGCGCGCAAGCGGCCGTTCTCGGCGTAGAAATCCTCACCACCCGAGCGCAGCTTCAGGAAGCCCGGCAGAAGGCGCGACAGGGAAGGCCGCGGTTTTTTGTATTGCTCTTCCAACGCGGCACAGAAAATGCGCGTGAGGTCGCCCACATCCTTCGCCACCAGAAAGTAGCTTTTCATGAAGCGTTCGATGGCCTCATGCGGATTCTCGCCGATATAGCCCATGCGTTTGGCGAGTTCGGGCTGTACGTCGAACGAGATGCGTTCTTCGGCGCGGCCGGTGAGATAATGCAGATGGCAGCGCACATCCCAGAGGAAGGCTTCGGCCTTCTGGAAGGTTTTGTATTCTTCCTTGGTGAAGACGCCGTGATCGACGAGATCGGCGGCATCTTCCACCTGGTAGAGATATTTGCCGATCCAATAGAGCGTCTGCAGATCGCGTAGGCCGCCTTTGCCTTCCTTCACATTCGGCTCGACCAGATAGCGGCTTTCGCCCTGATGCAGATGGCGCGCATCGCGTTCGGCGAGCTTCGCCTCCACGAAATCGCGCCCCGTGCCGGTGGCAATCTCTTTCCAGAAGGCGGCGCGCACTTCGGCGTACAACTCGGCATCGCCCCAGAGATAGCGCGCTTCCAGCAGCGAGGTGCGGATGGTGATGTCCTGCTTGGCCAGACGCACGCACTCGGCCTTGGAGCGCGTGGCGTGCCCGACCTTCAGGCCCAAATCCCAAAGCATGTAGAGGATGAATTCGATGACGCTCTCGCACCACGCCGTTTTTTTCAGCGGGCGAATGAACAGCAGATCGATGTCGGAACCCGGCGCCAGCATTCCGCGGCCATAACCGCCCGTCGCCACCACGGAGAGGCGTTCGGCAGACGTGGGGTTCTGCGCGTAATAGAAATGTTTGACCGCAAGATCGTAGATCACCTGGATGGTGAGATCTTGCAGGTTCGACAGCGCGCGTGCCGCTGCGGTGCCAGGGCTGACGCCGGCCTCGACGCGTTCGCGAATCTGGTTGCGCGAGGCGTTGAAGGAACCCCGGATCAGTTGCAGGGCGCCGTCACGCAGCTTCTGCTTGTCGCTGCCCTGGCGGGCGAGTGCCGACAGGTCACGCCGGATGGCCGCGCCGTCGAACAGCTCGATGCTGTCCGTCGGCCTGAGAATCGTATTGATCTGGCTCTCGACGCCCATAGCGCTCCTAGGGGAAACAGCAGTTTGGCTATCCTAACAGAGCCTCGCAGCCGGGCGCACGCTCTTGCTGACGCATAGGGGCAATTCGGTTACAGAAGCGTATGCCGAGCGTCCCCACCAAAACCGTCCTTATCACGGGTGCTGCCAAGCGGCTCGGCCGGGCCATCGCGCTGGCCCTGGCCGGCCAGGGTTACGCCGTGGGCGTGCACTACAACGGTTCCGCCAGCGAGGCGGAAGAAACCGCTGCCGCCATCCGCGCCGAGGGTGTTGCGGCAGCCACGCTGAAGGCCGATCTCGCCGATGAGTCGGCGGTGGCGCAGCTGGTTTCGCGAGCCGCCGGCCTGCTGGGGCCCATCACCGGCTTGGTGAACAACGCTTCATTGTTCGAGAATGACAGCATCGCCACGATGACCCGCGCCTCATGGGACGCGCACCTGGCGGTCAATCTGCGCGCCCCAGCACTGCTCACCCAGAGTTTCGCCAAAGCCCTGCCTGAGGGGTTGGAGGGTTCCGTGGTCAATCTTTTGGACCAGCGGCTTTTGAAGCCAACCCCTGACTTCGTGTCTTACGGCGTCAGCAAGGCCGGCTTGGGCTGGCTCACCGTGACGCTGGCGCAAGCCTTGGCCCCACGCATCCGTGTGAACGCCGTTGCGCCCGGCCCGACCCTGCCGAGCACACACCAAACGGACGCGCATTTCCGCAAGCAGTCGGAAGCCACAATTCTGGGGCGCGGTGCGAACCCGGACGATATCGCCGCTGCCGTCTTCTATCTGATGGCCGCGCCCGCCGTGACGGGGCAAACCATCACCGTGGACGGCGGACAACATTTGATCTGGCAAACGCCGGATATTCACAACGAGACGGAGTCATCGTGACCGCTTCGCAATCCCAAACCTTGCGCGTCTTCATCCGCGACCTCGAAGTGAAGGCGCAAATCGGCGTGCACGGCTATGAGCAGGGCAACGCGCAGCCTGTGCGCATCAACGTGGACTTGGTCGTAACGCCGCCCGGCGAGAACGACGATAAGCTCGCGGGCGTGGTGGACTATGAGACCATCAGCAACCAGATTCGCGCCATCGTCGCGGCTGGGCATATCAACCTGGCGGAAACGCTGGCGCAGCGGATTCTCGAGGCTTGCCTGGCCGACGCCCGCGTGAAAAGCGCCAAGGTAAGGATAGAAAAGCTGCACGCGCTGAAGGGCGCGCAAGCGGCCGGCGTGGAAATCGAACAGAGCCGGTAGGGGCAAACCCCTCCTTTTGTCCGCTTAAATACCTATATTCGCAGCGATGACGGACGAAACTTTCTCCAGCGACACGCCCGAGACCAACGCCGCGCCCGCCCTCGTGGGCGCGCTGCGCATCGCTGCCTATGTGAAGAACCTGCCCGATCGCCCTGGCGTCTATCGCATGATGAATGCGAAGGGCGACGTTCTGTATGTCGGCAAGGCGAACTCGCTCAAGAAGCGCGTCACCTCCTACACCAAACCGAACGCGCAAAGCTTTCGCATCGCCAAGATGATCTCCGAAACGGCGGAGATGCTTTTCATCACCACCGAATCCGCCACCGAAGCGTTGCTGCTGGAATCCAACCTCATCAAGCGCCTGAAGCCGCGCTACAATGTGGTGTTCCGCGACGACAAAAGCTTTCCCAATATCCTGCTGCGGACCGATCACGAATTCCCGCAAATCCTGAAACATCGCGGCGCGCGCTCGGCGCAAGGTGTGTATTTCGGGCCATTCGCTTCGGCAGGTGCTGTGAACGTGACGCTGAACACGCTGCAGCGCGCGTTCCTTTTGCGCTCGTGTTCGGATGCGGTGTTCGCGAACCGCACGCGCCCCTGCCTGCTCTATCAAATCAAACGCTGCAGCGGCCCGTGCGTGGGGCGCGTCGAGCCGAAGGCCTATGGCGAATTGGTGCAGGAGGGAAAAGACTTCCTCACCGGCAAAAGCCGCGCGGTGCAGGAAGAATTGGCGCAGCAGATGCACGCGGCCTCCGAAGAGATGCAGTTCGAGACCGCCGCGCAATTGCGCGACCGCATCCGTGCGATGAGCAACATCTTGTCACGCCAAGGCATTAATCCGACGAGCTTCTCAGACGCCGATGTCTTCGCGTTGCATCGCGAGGGCGGCGAATCCTGCGTGCAGGTGTTCTTCTTCCGTGCCGGACAAAATTGGGGCAACCGGCCGTTCTTCCCGCGCCATGCGAAAGATGTGGAGTCCGGCGAAATTCTCTCGTCGTTCATCGGCCAGTTTTACGACCAACGCCAGGCGCCGCCGCTGCTGCTGCTCTCCGAAGATATTCCGGAAAGCGATCTGATGGCCGAAGCGTTGTGCACGCGCTCCGGCTACAAGGTGGAAATCGCCGTGCCTGCGCGCGGCGAGAAGAAAGAAATCGTGACGGCCGCGACCACCAATGCGCGCGCACAACTGGCGCGCAGCCAAGCCGAGAGCGCGACACAGCGCGAGCTGCTGGAAGGTGTAGCAGAGACATTCGGCTTGGAAGCGCCGCCCACGCGCATCGAGGTTTACGACAACTCGCACATCCAGGGCACGAACGCAGTCGGCGCGATGATCGTGGCCGGGCCCGATGGCTTCGAGAAAAAGGAATACCGCAAGTTCAACATCAAATCGGAAGACATCACGCCGGGCGATGATTTCGGCATGATGCGCGAAGTGCTGCTGCGCCGCTTCGGGCGTTTGATCCGCGAGGCAGCTGAAGCCGAAAACGGCGAGACCCCAGGGAAAACTGAAAAAGACAAAGCCGAGACCGACAAATGGACCAAATGGCCCGACCTCGTGCTGATCGATGGCGGCCCCGGCCAGGTGAACGCCGTTCATGAAGCGTTGGAGGAACTCGGCGTGGAAGATGCCGTGATCGTGGGCGTCGCCAAGGGCCCGGACCGCGAGGCGGGCCGCGAGCATTTCTACCGGCGCGGGCATGAGCCGTTCCGGCTCGACCCCAAAAGTGCGGTGCTGTTTTACCTGCAGCGGCTGCGCGACGAATCCCATCGCTTCGCCATCGGCACGCATCGGAAAAAGCGGGCCAAGGCCATGGGGGCGAGCCCCCTGGACGAGATCGCCGGCGTCGGAGCCGCGCGCAAACGCGCCCTGCTCGCCCATTTTGGTTCCGCTCGGGGCGTCAGCACGGCGGCCCTGGCCGATTTGCTGGGGGTTTCCGGGGTCAGCGAGGCCCTGGCCAAGAAGATTTTTGACTTTTTTCACCCCGGCGGCTGAGGAGCCTGTATTAAACTCACCCTATGTCCGTCCTGCCCAACGCCCTCACATTGGCGCGTATCGCGCTCGTCCCGCTGTTCGTGGCGGCATTCTTCCTGCCGGAGCCCTTCGGCCCGTGGACGGTATTCTTTTTGTTCTGCCTTGCCGGCATCACCGATGCCGTAGACGGCATGGTAGCGCGCCGGCTGAATGCGGAATCCTCGTTCGGCCGGATGCTCGATCCCATCGCCGACAAGCTGATCGTATCGGCCGCGTTGCTGATGCTGGCATCCCAAACCGAAACGCTGCGCGACTGGGTGTTCCTGGTTCCCGCCCTCGTCATCCTGTGCCGCGAAATTTTGGTGTCGGGCTTGCGCGAATTCCTCGCGGGCGCGGATGTCAGCCTGCCTGTCTCGCGCATCGCGAAGATGAAAACCGTGGTGCAAGTCGGGGCCATTGCGGTGCTGATGGCCTGCTCGGCGAGCGAGCGTTACATGCCGGGCCTGACGCGCGATGGCTTGATTGGTCTGTGGATCGCGGCCGCACTCACCTTCTACACCGGCTATGCCTATTTGCAGGCAGGGCTCGTTCATGCACGCGGCCCCGAGAAACCGCGCGCGCGTGCGCGCACCGCGCCGAACGCCAATCACACCGTTGCTTGATGAAGATGGGCGCTTAATGAAGGTGGGCGCGCGATGAAGATTCTGTATTTCGCATCGCTGCGGCAGAAAATCGGGCGCGGCGAAGACGATTTCACGGCACCGCCAAACGTGAAGACCGTGGCCGATCTGATTGCGGCGTTGCGCGCACAGGGGCCCGAATACGCGGAAGCCTTCCGCAACACCGAACGCCTTCGCTGTGCGGTAAACCAGACGCACGTGGAATTCGATTCGCCTGTCGCGGCCAATGACGAGATCGCGTTCTTCCCACCGGTAACCGGCGGTTAAAGCGATGCCAAATAGCGATAACCAAACAATCCGAATCCAAACGGAAGATTTCGATCCCGGTGCCGAGATGGAAGCGCTGAACGACGAAGGCGCGACCGGCGCGATCACCAGCTTTGTCGGCCTCGTGCGCGGCGACGACGAACTCTCCGCCATGACGCTGGAGCATTATCCCGGCTTTGCCGAGCGCGAGATCGCACGCCATGTGGAAGAAGCCAAAACGCGCTGGCCGCTTCAAGGCATTCGCATCGTGCACCGCGTCGGCAAACTTATTCCTGGCGAACGTATCGTGTTCGTGGGCGTCGCATCGGCCCATCGCCAAGCCTCGTTCGAGGCCGCGATGTTCCTGATGGATTATCTGAAAACCCGCGCGCCGTTCTGGAAGATCGAGGATCGCGCCAGCGGCTCTGCTTGGGTCGAATCCAAAACCGATGACGACAAACTCGCCGAACGCTGGCGGCAATAGCACCAATTCTCGGAGGACATGATGGGCCGGACAATTCGATCGGCGGTCCTTCCATCGCTGCTCGTTCTGGCGACATGCCAATCCGCAATCGCTGCGGAATCGTGGAACTGCAACGGAAAAGACGCAACGGGATTGCTGCCGAAGGATACCGGCCTCACGCTCAGGTATGACATCGCGGGCGATTGGCTTGAGCGGACAATGCAGTCTCCTATGCTCGGCTCTGACTATTTCCCGGTGCCGAATGCCCATAATGAGGAAAAGGTGCGGACGGTCCCTACGCGTTTCCGCATCATCGCCAACACGGATGTGGGCATTGTCGCGGTCTCCGTGGAAGTTCGAAGCACGCCGCAGCGCCGCCAAGAGATGGGTGCGAACGTGATCCTTCTCAACAAAACGACGGGCGCATTCCGAGAAGCCGGTGTTATTTCAATGGGCACGCAGGATTTTGCGGGCGGCCTCTGCAAACGCAATTAGCAAACCACTGGGCAATGGCGGAAATAAAGCACGAAGGTGGATTATTATCGAAAACTTTGGGATTGGGGAGGAACCGAAATGACTGGCCGTGATCTATTCAGCGCGAATGTTAGAACTCTCGGGGCTCTATTTGCCATTTATGGTTTGTACGCAATAGGCGTCGGGATTTTGAAGGGATTTTTCGGAATACAATCTTCCTCATCAATTCCTCCCATCTCTGACTTTATGATCGGTATTATGGTGGCTGCATTAGGGCTTCTCGTTGTCCGAAGCGGTGATGCCATTGCAAGCTTCGCCTATGGACGTGAACGTCCAGGGAAAAATTCTAACTGAACAACGGGCATTGCGTTTGGCGGCCGTCAGGCCCTAAAGACGTTCATGCCGACCTATCTGCAAAACCCGCCATCATGGCTCTGGATTGCCGCGACCATCATCGCCGCAGCCGCGCAGACCGTGCGCAACAC
Source organism: uncultured Alphaproteobacteria bacterium (assembly GCA_903928515.1). Classification (GTDB taxonomy): domain Bacteria; phylum Pseudomonadota; class Alphaproteobacteria; order Micropepsales; family Micropepsaceae; genus CAIYRG01. Next base: position 8,504 of record CAIYRG010000102.1, read on the forward strand.
GACGCAGCGCGGCCTCACCAAAACGC
>CAIYRG010000103.1 GCA_903928515.1 uncultured Alphaproteobacteria bacterium
CGCAAACGCGACGACGTTTAGTCCTCGTCCTTTCCTCCCCCGTTTACGGGGGAGGTGTCGAGCAACGCGATAGCGGTGCGAGACGGAGGGGGCAGCGCGACATCTAATCCACTCATGTGGTTGTGGAAAGCGCACACCCCCTCCGTTTCGCGTTCCGCGAAACACCTCCCCCGTAAACGGGGGAGGAAAGGACGAGGACTAAACGTCGTCGCGTTTGCGCAAAATGGGGGCAGTCCGGTGCAAAGCTTTTTCATACGCGCGTAAGGCAATCACCGGAATCGTCGTGTTGGTTTCCAAAACCTGACCAATCACCTGGGCTGCGAAGGCAGAAGAAATCGAAACTGCCCCATTATCGGACAGCGTGTTTGTCCTGGATTGGGACGGCGCTTTCTTGACCGACGGCGCCGCGCGACGTTCATCCGTACTCGGATTATGTGCGTCATCGTCCGCCAAATCCGCGGATTCACGGACGTTTTCGACGCGCCGCCGCGTCGAGCCTGATGGCCCGAAACGATACGGTGCGGCGATGGTGTTCCAGCTCATGGCGCTGACACCGCAAGAGCGATGCCGTAACGCAGTGCCTTACGCCGTTAACCCGATGCTGCGACTGCGATTTCGACATTCTTAAGCGGTGATCGCTAAGGTCACTCCAAAGAAGGCGGCATAGACCGCAAAAAAATGGTGGTGGGTTCAGTGCGGGGTCAATCCCTTTCAAAGGCGTCTGTCGAGAGCCTGAAGGCGCTTGGACAGACGAACGAAGTCGATCGCTTACGTTTGGCGCTGAATGGCGCTGGCTTGGCGGCATTCGACTGGACAATTCCAGATGATCGCATGGTGTGGGACGGCACGTCCGACGCGCTGCGACAGCACCCTGACATGCTGCGCCTGCAATCCGGCCGCCTCTTCCGCGCCTGGCTTTCGCCTGAAGGCCGCGCCCAGCTTTTGGATTTCCTCGAAGAAATTTCGCCCAGCGAGCCGCGCTTCACCATCGAGTTTGAAGCGCTTTCGCCGTCCGCGACGGAATGGTTTGAACTTACAGCGTTGCGTCTCCCTGGCTCTGACGGCCGCGCAGAACGCGTGGTCGGCACCCTTCGCCCCATCACGGAGCACAAGCGAACGCTGACGCGGTTGTCGTATCTTGCGACCTGCGACGAGCTCACCGGCCATCTCAATCGCACGCAATTGCGCGAAAAACTTTCGCACGTCATCGCGCGGTCGCAGGAAGATGGCCGCGTCTCGGCGTATCTCGTGGCTGCCATCGACAAGCTTGCGGTGATCAACGAAACCTACGGCTTCGACGTGGCCGACGAAGTGATCGTCGCCACCGGACAGCGGCTCGCGCAATCCTTGCGCGGCACCGATGTGATCGGCCGCACGGCCGGCAACAAATTCGGCGTGATCCTGGGCGAGTGCGGCGAGCGTGAGATGGCGCTGGTCGCCGAACGCCTGCGTGCCGCGGTGCGCGGCGATGTCATCGAAACGCGCTCGGGCACGGTCTCGGCCACGGTCTCCATCGGTGCGGTGTGGCTGCCCGAGGGTGCCGCCAACAGCCAGGAAGCCATGCTGCGCGCCGAAGAGGCGCTGGAGCGTGCAAAACATTTGGGCCGCAACGGCTTCGTGATCTATGCGCAATCGGCGCAGCGCGAGAGCCAGCGCCGCCGCCTGATGGGCATTGCCGACGAGATGATGTCGGCGTTGGACGACAACCGGCTCGTCATCGCCTATCAGCCGATCATCGGCGCGAAATCGCGCCAGCCCGAACATTACGAATGTCTGCTGCGCTTGCGCCGCCTCGACGGCACCATCGCCGCCGCCGGCGAATTCATTCCCGCCGCCGAGCAATTGGGTCTCATTCGCCTTGTCGATCGCCGCGTGCTGGAGATGGCGGTGGCGCAGCTCTACAAATATCCCAACATCCGTTTGGCGATGAACGTGTCGGGCACCACCGCCGGCGATCCGTCCTGGCTGCAGAGCTTTATCAACTACGTGCGCGAAAACCGCGCCGTGGCCGAGCGCATGACGGTCGAACTCACCGAGACGGCGGCGTTGCAAGCCTTCGAGGAAAACGCGCGCTTCGTATCACGCCTGCGCGACATGGGTTGCCGCGTCGCCATCGACGATTTCGGAGCGGGCTACACCTCGTTCCGCAATCTGCATATGCTGCGCGTCGATATCGTGAAGATCGACGGGTCTTACATCAAGAATCTGTCGAAGTCGCCCGACAACCAGTTGTTCGTGCGCACGCTGGTGGACCTGGCCAAAAACTTCCAACTCGAAACCGTTGCCGAGTGGGTGGATTCGCCGGAAGACGCCGATCTGCTGCAACGCTTCGGCGTCGATTATTTCCAAGGCTTCTATTTCGGAAAGCCGGAGATCGAACCGGAATGGGCGGCACTGCCTTCCACCGTCGACGTCGAGTAAAGCTGCAATACAACGAGGCCTAGCGGTCACGCAGGATGTGGCTACCAATTTCGTTGTTTTGAGTCCCGTATCTCGCGCCCATCACCAGATGTAGCGATGGCTGTGCAACGCGATACGCGTGGCGGCGTGAGAACGAAACGGCTCGGATTTCCTTATCAGTGATTCGGACATGCTTCGTACGCGGACCGTTCCACCGCCCTATGGCGGCACGAGCGCGGGTAGCTGCGTTCGGCGCAAATATCGTGGCCGACGGCGCTAACAATTCCCCGGTTTCCAACCCTGCATTTCGGGGCAATCACCAGATATTGCGAGGGAGGGGTTAACGCGCACGCGATGCGGCGTGAGAACGAAACAACGCTGCGTCCCGTATCAGTGATTCGGACATGCTTCGTACACAGACTGTTCCAGCGCTCTATGGATACGTGGCCGACGGCATCCGCCGGGGCGACAAATTCGGCGCGCGAGGGGCTCCGAATTTCTGTTTTTCAAACACCCGTATTTCGCACCCATCGCTAGATGTTGCGATAACGCGGGCAGCGTATGCGTGATCCGGCGTGAGAACGAAAAGGCGCAGCACCCCGTATCAGCGATTCGGACATGCTTCGTACCCATGGTGTTCCATGAGCCTATGGCGGGCTCGAAGATTGCCGCCTCGAGCAGCAAGCCGCGACAACATTCGCAGCACGCAGCCGCCCGCCATCAGCGAAACGGATCGCCGAGGACAATCGAAGATTGTGTGAGAGAAAAAGCGTAGGGCCTTACCCTACGCTTTGTTATTTGCGTGTCGCGAGATCGGCGATCTGCTGCTGCATCGCGGCAAGCTGATCTTTCAGGGCGCGCATTTCTTCGTCGCGGGCCGGGCTGGACGCTTTGGGCGCGTCCGCATTCGGCTTCGTTGCGTCGTCCGTCGCCGCACCGGTCGCGCCGAAGGGCGTGAACATGCGCATGGCGCGTTCGAACATCGCGAGATTTTGGCGGCCGAGCTTTTCCATTTCCTTGAAGCCTGGCGCACTGCCGAAGGCCTGGCGGAATTGGTCGCGCATCGATTCCTGGTTCTTCGAGAAGCTGTCCATCGACATCTCGAGATAGCCCGGCACATAGGCCTGCAGCTGATCGCCGTAGAACCGGATGAGCTGGCGCAAGAACTGGATCGGCAGCAGATGCTGCCCCTTGTTCTCTTCGTCGAAGATAATCTGAGCCAGCACCGAGCGCGTGATGTCGTCGCCCGTGCGCGCGTCGCGGACTTCAAATTCCACCCCGCGTTTGACCATGTCGCAGAGATGGTCGAGCGTGACGTAGCTCGAAGTTTGCGTGTTGTAGAGGCGGCGGTTCGCGTATTTTTTGATGATGATGGGACCGACCGCCTCGTTAGTGGTATCGCTCAAGGGGCGCTCCATAATCAGGCCAAGGCAGCCGCAAATGAGCATTTCGCCCCCTTCTCTGTCCAGCACTCTTTCGGCAGTGCAGCAAAAACAGTTTACCTGTGACACTTGAAGGGGCATGAATTCCGCCGACTTTCAGGCCGGAGCCGCCAATAAGCCCGGTTTTTCGCCCAGATCCTTGAAGAGAAAGGTGCTTTCATGGCCACCCCAGAGACCGATGTCGTCATCGTTTCCGCCGCGCGTACGCCGGTTGCGTCCTTCAACGGCGCTTTTGCCAATGTTCCGGCCCCCGAATTGGGTGCCGCCGCGATCACTGCGGCATTGAACCGCGCAGGCGTCAGCCCCGCCGATGTGTCGGAGCTGATCTTCGGCCAGGTGCTCACCGCCAATCAGGGCATGAACCCCGGCCGTCAGGCCGCGCTCAAGGCCGGTCTCCCGGTCGAGGCTCCGGCGTGGCTGGTCAACCAAGTGTGCGGCTCAGGGCTTCGCTCGGTCGCGGTGGCTGCGCAATCGATCAAGGCGGGCGATGCCGCCATCGTGATCGCGGGCGGTCAGGAATCGATGAGCCTGTCCCCGCATGCCTCGCATTTGCGCAACGGCACGAAGATGGGCTCGGTCGAATTCGTCGATCTGATGATCAAGGACGGATTGTGGGACGTGTTCAACAATTACCACATGGGCACGACGGCCGAGAACGTGGCGCGCGAATTCCAGATCTCGCGCGAAACCCAAGACAAATTCGCAGTGGCTTCGCAGAACAAGGCGGAAGCTGCGCGCAAAGAAGGCCGCTTCAAGGACGAGATCGTTCCCGTCACCGTGAAGGAGCGCAAGGGCGAGCGCATCGTCGACACCGACGAATATATCCGCGACGGCGTCACCTATGAATCGATCTCCGGTCTGCGTCCCGCGTTTGCGAAAGACGGCTCGGTGACGGCGGCCAATGCTTCGGGCATCAACGACGGTGCCGCCGCCTTGGTGCTGATGTCGGCTGCGAATGCGAAGGCGCGCGGCCTCACACCGCTGGCGCGCATCGCGAGCTACGCTTCTGCCGGCGTCGATCCGAAGGTGATGGGCACGGGCCCCATCCCCGCATCGCGCGCGGCGTTGAAGAAGGCCGGCTGGAACATCGCCGATCTCGATTTGATCGAAGCCAACGAAGCGTTCGCAGCGCAAGCGTGCGCGGTGAACAAGGAATTGGGCTGGAACGAATCCAAGGTCAACGTGAATGGCGGCGCTATCGCCATCGGTCATCCGATCGGTGCGTCAGGTGCTCGCATTTTGGTCACGCTCTTGCACGAAATGACGCGCCGCAACGCGCATAAAGGCTTGGCAACCTTGTGCATCGGTGGTGGCATGGGCATCGCGGTGTGCGTGGAGCGATAAGCGCTCAACGCCACACGCGGCACAGGACATTACGGGGAACGCCATGGCGAGAGTTGCTATCGTTACGGGGGGCACGCGCGGCATCGGGCACGCGATTTCGGTCGGGTTGCGCGATGCCGGATACAAGGTGATTGCGAATTACGGCGGTGACGACAAGCGCGCCGAAGAGTTCACGAAGGAAACGGGCATCCCGTCGCGCAAATGGGACGTAGCGGATTTTGATCTCTGCACGGCCGGCGTGAAAGCTGTCGTGGCGGAATTCGGCGCTGTCGATATCGTCGTGAACAATGCCGGCATCACGCGCGATGGCACGATGCGCAAGATGCAGCGCGAAGGCTGGGACAAGGTTCTCGATACGAATCTCGGCGGCTGCTTCAATATGAGCAAGGCCGTATGGGATTCGATGCTGGATCGCGGCTTCGGGCGCATCGTCAACATCGGTTCGATCAACGGCCAGGCCGGTCAATACGGTCAGGTGAACTACGCCGCGGCGAAATCGGGCATTCACGGTTTCACCAAGGCGCTCGCGCAAGAAGGCGCATCCAAGGGCATCACGGTGAACGCGATTGCGCCGGGCTACATCGACACCGAGATGGTGGCGGCAGTCCCGCCGAACGTGCTCGAAAAGATCGTGGCGCGCATTCCGGTCGGCCGGTTGGGCAAGGCCTCTGAGATCGCGCGTGCGGTGTTGTTCCTCGTGGCGGACGAGGGCGGTTTCGTCACCGGCTCGACCATGTCGATCAACGGCGGCCAGCATATGTATTAAAGGCTAGAGGCGGCCGTTCGCGGCCGCCTCTTTCTTTCCCCTTCGTTCCCCGTATTGTCCGGTCCTGGTTTAGACCTGGGCCCCGACAAACTCCGCATGGCTGCTGCCATTTCCCTTTCACGCATCGAAGGCCGCGACTTATCTTGCGTGCGCGGCGAGCGCGTGATTTTTCGCGGGCTGAATTTTTCGGTGGCGGCGGGAAGCCTGCTGACGCTGGAAGGCCCCAACGGTGCGGGCAAAACCTCCGCACTCCGCGTGATCGCGGGGCTGCTCAGTCCCATGTCCGGCACGCTGACGTTCACCACCACCGATGGAACCGCGCTCAACGACAATGAAGAGCGCGGCCGCTGCGTGGCGTGGCTCGGACATGCCGATGGACTCAAAGCGCAATTGAGCGTGCGTGAGAACGCCGAATTCTTCGCGCGGCTCGCTTCCGCCTCTTCGGATGTTGCAGCCATTCTCGAACGCGTCGGATTGAAGCGCGTGATCGATTTGCCTGCCGCGTATTTGTCGGCTGGCCAACGCCGCCGTTTGGGTTTGGCGCGGTTGTTGTTGTGGCCGCGCCCGCTCTGGCTGCTCGATGAGCCCTTGGCTGCACTCGATACCGCGGGCCGCGAGCTGTTGGTGGAAATCTTGGGAGGCCACCTCAACGGCGGCGGCCTCGTGATTGCCGCGACGCATGCGCCGCTCGGCGTGGCATCCGAGCGCGTGCTGCTAGGAGCCAAAACATGAGTGCGGCGCGCGCGTTGCTCTCCCGCGATTTCAAGCTCGCCATCCGCGCGGGCGGCGGTGTGGGTTTGGCCGCCGGGTTCTTCGCGGCCTCCGCGGCGTTGATCCCGCTTGGTGTTGGCGCGGATCTGCCGCTGCTCGGGCGCATTGCGGGCGGCGTGTTGTGGGTGTGCGCGACGTTGGCCGCACTGCTCTCGCTCGATCGTTTGTTCCAGGCCGATTACGAAGACGGCTCGTTGGAAATTCTGTCCTTCTCCGATGCCTCGCTCGAAGCCATAGCCTTCGTGAAATTGGCGGTGCATTGGCTGACCACCGCGTTGCCCTTGGTGGTGCTCACGCCCGTGCTCGCTGTCCTGTTCAACTTGCCGGCCGCCGGCTATGTGCCGCTGTTGCTGTCGCTGCTGTTGGGGACACCTGCTTTAAGCGCGCTTGGTTCCATCGGCGCGGCGTTGACTCTATCGGTGCGTCGCGGCGGCTTGGTGCTGGCGCTGATCGTGCTGCCGTTGATTTCGCCGGCCATCATCTTTGGCGCGGCCTCGGTGCTGCTGGTGCTGGAAGGCTCCGGCTATGGCGCATTTTTCTGGTTGGCCGCGTTCTCCGTTGTCACGGTGGCGCTGTCACCCTTTGCCGCAGCCGCCGCATTACGGCTGCATTTGGGGAGCTGATATCGTGCCGCCTCCTTCCAATACGAAAAACTCTTCCGGTGTGAAACGCTTGTCGCTCATGGCCTACCTGACGCAACTCGCCAACCCCAAACGCTTCTTCGATCTGTCCAGCGCACTCCTGCCCTGGATCGGGGGGCTGGCGTTCGCGCTGCTGGCGGTCGGCCTGTGGTGGTCGCTGTTCAAAGCGCCGCCCGATTATCAGCAGGGCGACACGGTGCGGATTCTCTTCATCCACGTGCCTGCCGCGTGGATGAGCATGTTTGTTTACGGCTGCATTGTGTCGTCGTCTCTCGCCGGTCTGGTGTGGAAACATCCGCTGGCCGATGCCGCCGCGAAGGCCGCCGCTCCCTTGGGCGCGGCATTCACCGCGCTCGCGCTCATCACCGGTTCGCTGTGGGGCAAGCCGATGTGGGGCACGTACTGGGAATGGGATGGCCGGCTCACCTCAGAGCTGATCTTGTTCTTCATCTATCTCGGTTACATCGGCCTGTGGAACGCCATCGAAGATCCGGTCCGCGCAGGGAAGATCGCCGCTGTTCTGGCGCTGGTCGGTGCCGTCGATGTGCCGATCATAAAATTCTCGGTCGATTGGTGGACGACGCTGCATCAGGGCGAAAGCATCTTCCGGCTTGATGGGCCGACTATCGATCCCTCGTTCCTGTGGCCGCTCCTGATCATGTCGCTTGGTTATACGGCGTTCTTTGTCTGGTTATGGCTGATACGTATACAGACCGAAATTCTGGAACGCCGTGCGCGTGGGCTTCTGCTAGCCAAGGGGATGGAATGAGCGGCTTCTTTGCCATGGGCGGTTACGCGGGTTTCGTCTGGCCCTCTTATGCCATCAGCTTTCTCGTGCTGGCGGGGGCCACGTGGCTGTCGCTGGCGGCGCGGTCGCGCTTGCGCAAAAATGTGGCGGCGCTGGAAGCCGACGCGGACAATTCGGCGCCATGAACCGGTTGTTGTTTCTCGTGCCCGTGCTCGCCTTCGTGGGGTTGGCCGGGCTGTTCTATATGGGGCTGAATGCCGGGCCACCGGATGCTCTGCCATCGCCCTTAATCGGAAAGCCTGCGCCGGATTTCACATTGCCTGCGATGGACGGCGCGACACCCGGCTTCACGCGCGCCGATCTCACGGCGGGTCATCCGACAGTGGTGAATTTCTGGGCATCGTGGTGCGCGCCGTGCCGTGTCGAGCAACCGGTGCTCGAAGCTTTGGCAGCGCAGCAGGGCGTGCAGCTTTATGGTGTTGTCTACAAGGACGTGCCTGCGAAATCGCGCGGCTTCCTCGATGAACTCGGCAATCCGTTCTCCCGGTTGATCTCTGACGTTGACGGACATTCCTCCATCGATTGGGGAGTCACCGGCGTGCCCGAAACCTTCGTGATCGATGGGGCGGGCATCATCCGCCAGCATTACGCCGGCGCGTTGACGGCGGAAGATTTGACCAAGCGGATTTTGCCGGTGCTGATGGGAAAGTAATCCCATCCTTCGTCATGCCCGCGAAGGCGGGCACCCAGGAGTAAAGCTGACGCTTCTCGATGTGTGAAAAGCGAACTCGACCCGGCACCTAATCCTGGTTTCCCGCCTTCGCGGGAATGAGAGGTTTAGGTGGGCAACAGCGCAGCGAGCGCCCTTTAACCTTTCACCAACCATAATCAGGCAGCTTGGGCCCATTAATATCTCGCCCGGCATGCTGATCGCCACACAGACGCAAAGCCTTATGGCCGCGCGTGCGCCCAAGCCTGCAGCCAATCCGCTGCCGGATTTGGCGAAACCTGCGAGCGTTTCTCAGCCTGCCGCGCATTCGGAAATGCAGCCCACGGGCCCTATGCGCCCAGGCAGCCTGATCGACATCAAAATCTAGGAAGTTTTAGCGAGCCGCTTTTGCGCGCCCGTTTTTAGCGGGTCTTCCGGCCACGCACCGGTGCGGGTGCGGGCTCGGGTTCGCCCGTTTCCGCGTCGGCCACGATGGCGGCCAGCATTTTCATCAGACGCAATTTGTCGGCCGCGTTCAACGACGCGACGAGCGTGCGTTCCACACGCTCATTGGCTGTGCGCGCCGCGCGCAAGGCTTTGCGTCCGCTGGCGCCGATGCGCACCGAATTCGCGCGGGCGTCGGCTTCGGTACGTTCGCGATCAAGCAGACCCTTCTCGATCATGCGGCGGATCATTTCCGCCAGCGTCGAGCGATCGATGCCGGTGATGGAAACCAATTCCGTCTGGCTCACGCCTTCGTGGCTCTCGACGGCGGCGAGCACAGTGAATTGCTGTTTGGTGAGATCGCCTGCACCGGATTCGCGCGAAAACAAATCGTTCGCATACTGAACACAGCGGCGCAAAAGGTGGGAGGGCGATTGCGAAAAATCAAAGCCGCCTCCGTCAGCGGCCTTTCGCGGACCCCTAGTTGCCATTCCCCACCCCCTGGATTTTTCTCAACGCGTACCGGATCGTCCGTACCCGTCGGACCGGCGCACCATACCTCGAACTTTTCAGAACGCAAACAATGATGCAAAAAACTGACGTTCTATTTGTCGTTTTTTTCTTCGTCGGTTTCGATCTGATGCCGCATGAGATATGGCGTCTGCGCGAATGCAAAGAGCAGAGTCAACGGGAATATTCCCCACACTTTGAACGCGACCCAGTGATCCGTGGAAACGCTGCGGCGTACAAATTCGTTGAGCACAGCCATCGTCAAAAAGAATGCTGCCCAGCGCCACGTCAACACGCGCCACGCATGATCCGGTAAGCGCATGCTCTCGCCCAACAAATTCTTGATGTAGAGGCGTCCCGTAACGAGACCGCCCAGCAGCACGGCGGCAAAAATCGTATACAGAATGGTGGGCTTGATTTTGATGAACACGTCGTTCGCAAGCCACAGTGTGAGGCCTCCGAACACCAGAACCACCACCGCCGTGATCACCGGCATGGGCGATATTTTGCGCTCCACGGCGAAACCCAGGCCAATCGCGGCGATCGCTGCGACCATGAAAGCCGCCGTGGCGCCGTAAATGCCCAATAGCGAATTGGCGACGAAAAACACCAGCAACGGCCCGAGATCGAGCGCCAATTTCAGGAATGGGGACATGGGGACCGTTATTCCGATTGCGAGGGAGTTTCCAAAATTTGCGGATTAAGGTGCGCTGTTTCGGGTTTGATATTTTATGGGCTTATTGGCCCGTAAGCGCGCGGGCGAAATTTTCTGCATGGAAGATCTGTAGATCATCGATCCCCTCGCCGACGCC
>CAIYRG010000104.1 GCA_903928515.1 uncultured Alphaproteobacteria bacterium
GCCTGGACGACGGTACCGTGCTCAACGAGAACCTGTCCGTGCTGTGCAAGCTGGCGGACATGAAACCGGAGGCGGGCCTGATGCCGAAGGACGAGACGGGGCGGCTGCTCGAGCAGCAGGCCCTGTCCTTCATTGCCTCCGAGCTGCACGCGTCTTTGCGCTACTTTTTTAGCCTGCCGGCGGACGCGGCGCCGGAGACGAAGCGCTTCCTGGAGGACCAGGCGAAGGCGGTGCTGGGCAAGATGGCGCACGCGTTGCTCCACGACGGCAAGTCCCGCTACCTTGTCCAGAACAACTTCACCGTGGCGGACGCCTACGCCTTCATCGTCCTCGGCTGGCTGAAGCTGCCCATGATCAACATCGACATCGGCCAGTGGCCGGTGCTGAAGGAGTACGTGGAGCGCATCGGCAGCATGGACGCCGTCAAGGCGGCCATGGCCCGCATGCAGGAGAACCCCAAGACGGTGGCCTAGGCGACGGCGGGTGTCGGAGCTGCCCACACAGAATGGCTGCTGCCGGGCGCGCGGGACACAGAGACGCGCGTGCAGAGACCCGTGACGTGGCAACCCTCTCGCAACCCTCTCCTTCCGCGTTTCACAACCTTCCTCGTCTCCTAAGCGCCATGGCTCCTAAGCTCTTCTACACCCCGACATCTTGCGGCGCCGCGTCGTTCATCGTCGCGCACGCCCTGGGGCTCGGCATCCCCTGCGAGACGGTCGACCTCAAAACGCACAAGACCGATCGCGGTGCCGATTACACCGCGATCAACCCTAAGGGTTATGTGCCAGCCATCGAACTCGACGATGGCAGTCTGCTGACCGAGAACGTCGCTCTCCTGCCCTTCCTCGCACGGCAAAAGCCGGAAGCCGGGCTCGCACCGCACGACGATTTGGGCTGGGCGCGGTTGATGGAATGGCTCGGCTACATCACCACCGAACTGCACAAGAGCTTTGGCCCGATCTTCCATGACAAAGATAGCGAAGCTTCTGCTGAGGCGCGCGCCAACATCGAGAAGCGATTGGGCTTCGTCGATCACGCGTTGGACGGGAAGAACTTCCTGCTCGGTGCGCGCTTCTCGATCGCCGACGCCTATCTGTTCGTCATGCTGACCTGGTGCCCGAAAGCGGACATCGATCTGACGAAGTTTCCCACGCTCAACGCCTATCGCGACAAGCTCGCCAACCGCCCCAGCGTCAAAGCGGCAATGCAGGCCGAAGGGCTGATCTGATTGGAGACTTAAGCCTTCGGTTCCGGCATCACCACGCGGATGTGCAGCTCGCGCAATTGCTTGGCGCTGACTTCAGACGGCGCGTTCATCATCAGATCTTCCGCCTTCTGGTTCATCGGGAACATCGTGACTTCCCGCAAATTCTCTTCGCCCGCGATCAGCATCACGATGCGGTCGATACCCGGCGCGGTGCCACCATGCGGCGGCGCGCCGTAGCGGAACGCGTTCAGCATGCCGGAGAATTTCGTCTCGGTTTCCTCGCGCGAATAGCCTGCGATCTCGAACGCCTTCAGCATCACTTCCGGGCGATGGTTGCGGATAGCGCCCGACGACAATTCGATGCCGTTGCACACGATGTCGTACTGATAAGCCTTGATGCCGAGGATCGTGTCTTTGTCGTTCGCATCGAGCTTCAAAAAGGCTTCGTGATCGAATTGCGGCATCGAGAACGGGTTGTGCGAGAAGTCGATTTTCTTCTCGTCCTCGTTCCATTCATACATCGGGAAATCAACAATCCAGCAGAACTGGAAATCGCCCGGCTTGATGAGACCCAGATCGTTGCCGAGCTTGATGCGCGCCAACCCCGCGACCTTCGCGGCGCGCTCTTCCTTGTCGGCGGCGAAGAATACGGCATCGCCCGCCTTGCAGCCGGTCTTGGCGATCAACGCTGACAGCGCTTCGGCCGACAAGAATTTCGCAATCGGGCCCTTGCCGCTGATCGCGCCGTTCTCGTCTTCGAACTGGATGTAACCCAGGCCCGCAGCACCCTCGCCGCGCGCCCATTCGTTGAGCTTGTCGAAGAACGAACGCGGCTGCGATGCAGCCCCCGGCGCCGGGATCGCACGCACCGTCTTGCCTTTGAACGCCTTGAACGCGACGTCTTCGCGCGCGAATACATCCGATACATCGGCGCTGATGATCGGGTTGCGTAAGTCCGGCTTGTCGACGCCGTATTTCAACATCGAGTCGCTGTAGGAGATGCGCGGGAACGGTGCCGGCGACACGATGCGGCCGTTGGCGAATTCTTCGAACACGCCATGCAACACCGGTTCGACCGCCGCGAACACGTCATCCTGCGTCACGAAGCTCATCTCGAGATCGAGCTGATAGAATTCGCCAGGGCTGCGGTCGGCGCGCGCATCTTCATCGCGGAAGCACGGCGCAATTTGGAAGTAGCGATCGAAGCCCGCCACCATGATCAGCTGCTTGAATTGCTGCGGCGCTTGGGGAAGCGCGTAGAATTTGGACGGATGAAGGCGCGAAGCCACCAGGAAGTCGCGAGCACCTTCCGGCGAAGACGCCGTCAGAATCGGCGTTTGGAATTCGGTGAAGCCCTGCGCCACCATGCGGCGGCGGATCGACGTGATGATGTTCGAACGCAGCACGATGTTCTTGTGGATGCGGTCGCGGCGCAAATCGAGGAAGCGATAGCGCAGGCGCGTGTCTTCCGGAGATTCCTGATCGCCCGCCACCGGCAACGGCAACTCGCCAGCCTGAGATTGAATTTGCACATCTTCGATGCGGATTTCGATAGCACCGGTGGGCAGATCGTTGTTCGCCGTGCCCGCGATACGCTCCACCACCGGACCGGTGACGGTGAGCACCCATTCCGAACGCGCCTCGGCAACCTTGGCGAAGACCGGGCTCTCGGGCTCGATCACCACTTGCGTAATGCCGTAATGGTCGCGCAGATCGATGAACAGCAAACCTCCATGGTCGCGCACGCGATGCGCCCAGCCCGAGATTCGCACTGTCGCGCCGACATCGGATTTGCGCAGTTGGCCGCAAGTGTGGGTGCGGTAGGCGTGCATGGTTCGAACCTTTTCAGAAATGGCGGAATCGACCGGAAAAACCGGCATTGCCAAGCGTTTGTGGGTAGGAGGGCCTTTGAAGTCAAGTTGCCCCCGCCCAGCGGAGGACTTCCGGCGTGGCGCAGAAGCATTTGTCGCAATTGGTCTCTATGTTCCCCTCACTCTTAGAGGTGGGGACCTTAAAAATGCCTATCGTCCGTAAGCCCGTTTTCGGCCTTTGCGTTGCCCTGGTCGCGTCACTCACCGCCCCTGGGGCGCAGGCGCGCAACGCCGTGATCTTCGTGGCCGATGGCTTGCGTTACGTCAGCGTCACACCGCAAACCGCGCCCACCATGACGGGGCTTGCCAATCGGGGGGTGCGCTTTGCCAACAGCCATTCACTGTTTCCCACCGTCACCACGGCCAACGCCTCGGCCATCGCCACCGGCCACTATCTCGGCGACACGGGCGATTTCGCCAACACGCTGTGGTTCGATTTTCCGCTGCAAGCCCATGGCGGCATGCCGGAAACATTTCTGGAAACCGATTCCATCCAGCAAGAGTTGGACGCCCACTACAATGGCAATTACCTAAACGAGACATCGCTCATCGGCGCGGCGCACAAAGCGGGATACGCGACCGCCGTGGTGGGCAAGATCGGTGCGTCCGCGATTCAAGACGTCAGCGTGTTCACCGACAAGAACGTCATCGTGATCGACGACCAGTTCGGCCGCCCGCGTGGCATTCCCGTTCCACCGGAAGTCCTTTCCAACATTCAAGCGCAGGGTTTGGCAGCGGAAGCGCCGGCAACCGCGCTCCCCAATGTCGAACAGCAAGTGTTTCTCGTGAACGCCGCCACACGCGTGGTGCTTCCTCGCCTTGTGCATTCGGGCAAACCGTTCGTATTCGTGTTCTGGTCGCGTGATCCCGATTACACGCAGCACAACGCCAAAGACAGCGTCGGCAACGTCACGCCGGGCATCAACGGGCCAACCGATCTCGCGGCCATTCGCAACGCCGACACCACGCTGGCCACGCTAATCGGCGCGCTGAAAGATTTGGGCGTCGATGGCGACACCGATGTGTTCGTCACCGCCGATCACGGCTTCGCGACTGTCGCGAACACCAGCATCACAAGCCCTGCTGCACATGTGAACAGCCCGGTGGGAACATCCGCCGAACTGCCCGGCGGGTTTCTTGCCATCGATCTCGCGTCCGAATTGAAATTGCCGCTCTACGATCTCGACGCAAAATTGAAACGCGTGGATTACGCGAAGGGCGACACCATTCCCGGCGGCGACGGATTGATCGGCCCCGATCCCGATCACGCTGCGGTCGCCATCACCGCGAACGGCGGAAGCGATCTCATCTATCTGCCGCAAGCCGACGCGAAGGCGCGCGCACAAGAGATCGTCGGCTTTTTGCTGCGCCAAGACTATGTGAGCGGAATCTTCGTGAATGACACACTGGGAAAATTTCCCGGCACGCTCCCTATGAGCGCGATCAATCTGATGGGCAGCGCCGTGACGCCACGGCCGTCCATCATCGTCAGCTTCCGTTCGTTCTCGACGGGCTGTGCGGAGCCCCTGCTCTGCACGGCCAGCGTCATGGATACGCCGCTCAAGACCGGCCAGGGCAACCACGGCGGGTTCAGCCGGGCGGAGACGCGCAATTTCATGGCCGCAGCCGGCCCCGACTTCAAAACCGGGTTGGTGGATGACGCACCCGTCAGCAATGCCGATATCGCCCATACCGTGGCCAAGGCTCTGGGGATTAAGCTGCCCGCCAAAGGCAAACTGACTGGCCGGGTGGCTTCCGAGAGCCTGAAGGGTGGCGCCGCCGTGTCGGCCGCCCCATACAACCTTGCCTCCGCCCCCGGCGAAGGCGGGCTGGTGACCCTTCTGGACGGCCAAAAAGTGGGCTCCACGGTCTATTTCGACGCCGCCGGTTTTGCCGGGCGGACGGTGGGCCTGAAGCTTCAGGCGTCAAATCCGCCTTCCAAGCCAATCCCTTAGTAAACAAAGCAAAAATCGCACTTTGCGGGCGAATTCCTAAGGGACAGGGGCCCCCGAATCCGCTAAACCGGCCCCCATGCGGATGATCACGGAAACCGGCGAGCTCAAGGCGTTATGCGCAGAGCTTGAACGCGGCGCCTATGTGGCGCTCGACACCGAGTTCATGCGCGACCAAACCTATTGGCCCAAGCTGTGCCTCATTCAGGCCGCCGGTGCCGAGGCCGAAGCGATCATCGATCCGCAGGCCGAAGGTTTGGATCTCACCCCCTTCTATAAATTGCTGGCCTCCAAAAAGGTCGTGAAGGTTTTTCACGCCGGACGCCAAGACGTCGAAATCTTCTGGCATCGCGCGAAGGTGATCCCCGAACCGCTGTTCGACACACAGATCGCGGCAATGGTGTGCGGCTTCGGCGAAGCGGCGTCTTACGAAACGCTGGTGCGCAAAATCGCGAAGGCCGATGTCGACAAATCCGCGCGCTTCACCGATTGGAGCCGCAGACCCTTGTCGAAGCGCCAGCTGGAATATGCGCTGGCCGACGTCACGTATCTGCGCGTCGTCTACGAATTTCTCTCCAAGGAATTGGAGAAATCCGGCCGCGATGCGTGGGTGAAGGAAGAACTCGCGACGTTGACCGATCCGATCACCTATCAGTTAGAGCCGACCGAAGCGTGGCGCCGCTTGAAGGCCCGCTCGTCGAACAAGCGTTTCTTCGCCGTGCTGGCGTCGATCGCCGCTTGGCGCGAACGTGAGGCGCAGGAGCGCGACGTCCCGCGCAATCGCGTGCTGAAGGATGAAGCGCTGATGGAAATCGCCGCCCATCCTCCGGCTGACGCCGAAGCGTTGGAGCACATCCGCGCGATTCCAAAAGGCTTTTCCAACTCGCGCAGCGGCAAGCAATTGCTTGCCGCTATCGAGAGCGGCAGCAATGGCCAACCGCCCGAAGGCGCTATCGGCCAGGATCATCGCCGCCGTGGGCACGAACCGGCTCCCGCCGCATTGGATCTATTGAAGACTCTGCTGCGCCTGCGCGCCAACCAATATGGCGTCGCGCCGCGCCTGGTGGCAGATGCCGAAGATCTCGAAAAGCTTGCCAGCGGTGACGACGAAGGCTCGCATGTGCTGCATGGCTGGCGCGCCGAAGTGTTCGGCGACGATGCGCGTGCGTTGCGCGATGGCCGCTTGGCGATCGCATTGGACGCCGGCGAAGCCGTCGTGATTGAAACCGTGCTCGAAAAGAAGCCGCGTGCGAAGGTGCGCGGCTAATATCATGCGCGGCCGTTTCGCGGCGTGCGCGTTCGTTGTGGCGCTCTCCGCCCTTCCCGCTTTCGCACACACCATTCCCGCCAATATCATTCCCGATCAGGCGGACGATTACGCCCGCTATTGTCGCAACCCTGCCAACACCAAAACATGCACCGAGCAGATGCTCGACCGCATGTGGGCGCTGCATTGGGTGCGCATCTTCAATCCCGATCAGGAAGGCGTGACCTTCTGCGGCCCCAGCGTGAATGGCCCGGATGCCAATACGAAAATCGTGGCCGATGTCGTCGCCTGGATCGACAGCCACCCTGAGCACGCCAGCCAGAACACCCAGGACGTGGAAGATGCCGCCCTGCTTTCGCTGTTCCCCTGCTCTGTGCCCTACGCGCCTTTCGCGAAATAGTTGCGCAAAAATAGCTCTGACGCGGACCACAGCCTGCGCTAAACTTTTCGCGGAATCCTTACGAACATAAGGTCTTGACCATGGCACCGAAGAAAGACGCGCCTACCACGAAGACGGCAACAGCGAAGGAAGCACCCGCGAAGAAAGAGGCCTCCGCCTCCGCCGCGGAAAAGCCGAGCAAGGAAGACGTGCGCAAGCATATGGAAGAAGCGCTGGCGCGGACGAAAAACGCGCAGCATGTGCAGCACGATGAATTCGGAAACAAGAACGGCAAAACCGCGGTGCAGCACGCGCCCAAGAGCCGTGCGTTCCGTCACCAGGGCCGCGGCTAACAAAAAGCCGCGAACAGCCCACGCCTAGTCTTCCAAGGGCGTGGGTTCTTGCGATGCAGGTTCCTGCAAGGTGGGTTCCTGCAGCGCGACTTCGTCGCCATCTTCGGGAGACGGCGCGAACAGATCGCCTTCCTCATCGCCGTCATAAGGATCTTCGTCGGCCGCCAGATCGTCGGACGGTGCCGGCACATCAAAGCCCGTCGGCGGTGCGGCTTCCAGGAAGCCGGAGGCCTTCAATTCTTCCATGCCCGGCAGATCGCCGATGGCCTCAAGGGAGAAATGCGTGAGGAACGCTTCCGTCGTGCCGTAGGTCACGGGGCGGCCCGGAACGCGGCGGCGGCCGCGAATACGCACCCAACCCAC
>CAIYRG010000105.1 GCA_903928515.1 uncultured Alphaproteobacteria bacterium
CGATCAGCAGCAATCGCTGCCTTGGCTTTCTGAAAGTCATTCGAAATCTCCTGGTTGATAGTGGATTGTTGGACGGTGACGGCTGCTACGTGCTCGGCCTGTTTCGCGACGACCTGTGACGTGGCGGCCTTTTCAGCATCCCACTGGGCGGTGACGCGGTATGCGCCAAACTGACACCCACCGGCAAACAGCACCGCGGCCAGCACAGCGCCCCCGATCAGACGCCACGGCAGCGCGGCCAAGATGTTCAAGATCGGAAACATCACGACCCGCCGTCCAGGTCGGCGAGACGATACTGATCAATGATGGAAATGAGTTTGGCGGCGTAATCCGGGTCGGTCGCGTATCCGGCCTTAGCAACGGCCTTCGCAAACGCATCGCCGGTGGTGCACGCGAAACATGCCTCGTAGCGACGGTTCTGATGTAAGAACGCCGCATGGTCGTCCATGCAGTCCTGCCAGTCGGTGTATTTGCGCCAGCGCGCCGCTACCGTTGTCCACGCGCCGTTCAGAAATTCACGGGTGTTGATATACAAGACATCGCCATGCCACGCCGGATCAGCCTTCACGCCGAAGAGGTTCTTGCCGTCCCTTGCGAGGGAAGACGTACCCCATCCAGATTCCAAAGCGGCCTGCGCCACGGTGAAACTAGCTGGCACACCGGTGTTCGTAGCCGAGGCTTGTGCTGCCGGCCCGATCAAAGCAATAAATTCCTGCGGTTTCATAACAACTCCTTTGCGTTTTTGGCGATGTCGTCAATGGAGGCATCACGGTTTTTGTCGATATAGTTAAAGATCCAGCGCACCAGCGCCCAACCCGGCAGGCCGCAGGCGAACATCAAGCCACCCATCGCGCACAGGCCCAGCGTCGAGAACGCCCAGTGGTGGAATTGGAAATATTCGACCGTAAAAGCGCCGCCGCCGATGCTCGACACCACCGTGCTGATTAAGCCGACCGCCCATTCGCGCGTCGTGCGCGGTGGTGTCATTAGCATCGTCACTACGGCGGCGAGTGTTGCGCCGCTGGCGGCGGCCAGTGCGCTCCCGTTGATGGCGTTGTAGGCGGCTGCAGCGCCGGCAACGCTGCTGCTGGTGGGTTCTGGCATGGTGGTCATCTCCATAAAAAATGCCCGCTCTGACGCAAGCCAGGCGGGCGGTTAGTTAAGAACATCTGATTTATGCGGGCACGGCGTGAATCTCAATGACACGCTTTGTCTTCACTGCCGGAACTCCGCGCACGCGACCAAATAGGTCCTTGCGATCGTCCCGGAATTCGCCTTCGATGTAATACGGCGTGTAACCGGTCAGGAATTCGATCGCCGCCGCAAAGAACGGTACATTGTCGGAATAAGCCGAATTGCAGCCGGCCTCCCACAGCGGCCCTTCGAGAAACATGCAACTGCCCTGGCACAGTTGCAACACCGGACAGGCAGCACAATCGCGACGCTGGCTCCAGTGGGTGGCGGTTTTTAGCTTTACGCTGGGCAGATCCGTGAGGTGGCCGATTTTGTGCGCCTGTCCGTTCGGTGCGACGGCCTTCGCCGATACGTTTTGGCTGGTGATGACATTGCCGGCAAGATCGACCGCCAGATTGTCCGCTATGTCCATACCGCACTTCTGGCCCACGC
>CAIYRG010000106.1 GCA_903928515.1 uncultured Alphaproteobacteria bacterium
GACAGCGATGTGGGCCGCGGCACCAAATTCGATATCTATCTGCCGCGCTTCCATCCCGAAGCGATGCCGCTGGTGGCGCCTGCCGCCATTGCCGAAGCGCCGCCGCGCGATGTGACCGGCCAGGACACGATCCTGCTGGTGGAAGACGAAGACGCCGTGCGCAGCTTCGCGGCGCGCGCGTTGCGCATGCGCGGCTATCAGGTGATCGAAGCCAATGGCGGCGAGACCGCGCTGGAGATCGTGCGCACCCATCCCCACACCATCGATCTGCTGGTGTCCGACGTGGTGATGCCAAACATGGACGGCCCGACTCTGGTGCGCGCCGCGCGCCGCTTACGGCCCGAGATGCGCATCATCTTCATGTCGGGTTATGCGGAAGAGGTCTTCAAGCGCAACGAAGAGCGCCCCGAGGAACTGCATTTCCTGCCCAAGCCGTTCGGCCTGAAACAGCTCGCTGCCAAGGTGAAAGAGGTGCTCTCCGGCGCGCCCCCGGCGCGGCTGTCGGATTCCCTGAACGATTCAGGAACGTAGGACGCCTAACCCGAATCAACATTCCCGCACATACCCTAAATATTCAGTACAAAGATTAATGGATCGTCGTTTTAATGATTTGTCGCTCAATCGCCGTTACGCGCCCGGTTAAGCCTCTGATTCATAACGATTCAGGCGTGTCCGAAAGCGTCTAACTCACTGTAAAAGCTGGCTCTTTTGCGTTCGTCACGGAATGGGCAATTGACGAAATGCAAGCACAAATACGTCTTCACCCCTGCCGACGAACCAGTTAGATACCAAGGTGGGTGGTTCATCCCGCTCGCGAAGGGCCGTAGCTCAGCGGATAGAGCGCCTCCGTCACTATGATCCCAGTGTTGGCGCACCGGGAGTCAACGGAGGAGGTCAGTGGTTCGATTCCACTCGGCCCTTTACCTACTGCGAATTGCAAATTGCAAAGTTCGCTAATGGCGAACTTATAGCGAAAGCGAAACGCCGCTACACGATAAATGTGCGAATCTCGCACATTAGGAAACGCCTCCGGCCCAGCTCTCGGATTCCCTGAACGATTCAGGAACGTAAAGACGGGTTCCGTCTTCCGCGAATCCCAGATCTTGGGCCTGAACATTCTGGGAACACAATCGGAATAAGGCTTTTACGCCATAATGTTAGATGGCTCTTGCTCGTGAGAACAAAACGTGTACTCATGAACCTGTTCGCAGAGGGCTGCGGACCCGTTTGGGCTTCTAGGAAAACCCACTGCGGCATGGAATAAGGAGAGGGATTTCGACATGTCACAGGCGGTTTTGCGGGTGGTTACGCGGGAAGATAACGACAAGAAGAAAGCGCTCGAAGCGGCGCTCTCTCAGATTGATCGCGCGTTCGGCAAAGGCTCGGTGATGAAGCTCGGCCAGCGCGAAAAGGCGGTCGATGCGGATGCGGTTTCCACCGGCTCCCTGGGCCTGGATATCGCGCTCGGCATTGGCGGATTGCCGCGCGGCCGCGTGGTGGAAATTTACGGCCCGGAATCTTCGGGCAAGACGACGCTGGCGCTGCATGTCGTAGCCGAGGTCCAGAAGAAGGGCGGCGTCGCGGCCTATATCGACGCCGAACACGCGATGGACCCAGGCTATGCCAAGAAGCTCGGCGTCGATATCGATGAATTGCTGATCTCGCAGCCCGACACGGGTGAGCAGGGTCTTGAGATTGCCGACACGCTGGTGCGTTCCGGCGGCATCGACATCGTGGTGATCGACTCGGTCGCCGCACTCACGCCGAAGGCCGAACTCGAAGGCGAGATGGGCGATCAATTGCCGGGCTTGCAGGCCCGCCTGATGAGCCAGGCGCTGCGCAAGCTCACCGGCTCGATTTCCAAATCCAACACCATCGTCATCTTCATCAATCAGATTCGCATGAAGATCGGCGTGATGTTCGGCAATCCCGAAACCACCACCGGCGGCAATGCGCTGAAATTCTATGCCTCCGTGCGTTTGGATATTCGCCGCATCGGCGCGATCAAGGATCGCGAAGAGGTGGTCGGCAACCAGACCCGCGTGAAGGTGGTGAAGAACAAAGTGGCCCCTCCGTTCCGTCAGGTCGAATTCGACATCATGTACGGTAAGGGCATTTCGAAAACGGGCGAGCTGCTCGATCTCGGCGTGAAGGCGAACATCATCGAAAAGTCCGGCGCCTGGTTCTCCTACAATGGAGACCGGATCGGCCAGGGCCGCGAGAATGCCAAGACCTATCTCGAAGCGCACCCGGAAGCGGCGGACACCATCGAAGCGGCGATCCGCGCCAATGTGGGCTTGCTCTCGAACAACTTGGCCCGCGGCGAGGACAAGGCGGCCGCAGACGACGAGTAAGGCCTGAGAGATATTACGAGAAGATCCGTCTTTATTGGCATTGAGACGGCTCCCAGAGGGGACGAACCGAGAGGTTCGTCCCCTCA
This sequence comes from uncultured Alphaproteobacteria bacterium, assembly GCA_903928515.1. GTDB lineage: Bacteria > Pseudomonadota > Alphaproteobacteria > Micropepsales > Micropepsaceae > CAIYRG01. The sequence continues at coordinate 2,441 of CAIYRG010000106.1, forward strand.
CTGCTTTCTGGAAGACTGTGAGGGACGAACCGAGAGGTTCGTCCCCTCGCTGCTATTTAGCTCACTCTAACCATGGCCGGGCTTGACCCGGCCACCCAGCACGCCCGCGTCAGCGGGCGTGAAAGAAGTTATTGGGCTCGCAGACGCTCGCCTGCGGGGTGGCCGCCTCAAGGGCGGCCATGGTGAGTGGTGGTGCCCAGCCCACCCTGGTGAAAGTTTGGGCACGCACGAAAGCGCGCCAAATTCCTTGGCCCATCGCCTTCGGAACGCTATGACCTTTCCCATGGCGAGCCTCAAAGACATCCGCAGTACCTTCCTCGAGTTCTTCACGAAGAACGGCCACGAACTCGTGCCGTCCTCGAACCTCGTTCCGCGCAACGATCCCACGCTCATGTTCACCAATGCGGGCATGGTGCAGTTCAAGAACGTCTTCACCGGGGCGGAAAAGAGCCCGTTTCCGCGTGCCACCTCGGCGCAGAAATGCGTCCGCGCAGGCGGCAAGCACAACGATCTGGATCGCGTCGGCTACACCGCCCGCCACCACACCTTCTTCGAGATGCTGGGGAACTTCTCCTTCGGCGATTATTTCAAAGAACAGGCCATCACCCACGCCTGGAATCTGCTCACCCGCGATTACGGTCTCCCCAAGGACAAGCTGCTCGTCACGGTTTACGCCGACGACACAGAAGCGCCGGTTCTCTGGAAGAAGATCGCGGGCCTTCCCGAATCGCGGATCATCAAAATCGCCACCAGTGACAATTTTTGGTCGATGGGCGATGTCGGCCCCTGCGGCCCGTGCTCGGAAATCTTCTACGACCACGGCGATCATATTCCCGGCGGCCCGCCGGGCAGCCCGGATGAAGACGGCGACCGCTTCATCGAGATCTGGAATCTCGTCTTCATGCAGTTCGATCAGCAGCCGGGCGGCGAGCGCATTGCGTTGCCCAAGCCCTCGATCGATACCGGCATGGGACTGGAGCGCATCACCGCTGTTCTGCAAGGCGTGCACGACAATTACGATATCGATCTGTTCAAGCATCTGATCGCAGCCTCGGCCGAAACCTCGGGTTCGCCGGTCAACGGTCCGCATGCTGTCTCGCATCGCGTGATCGCCGATCATTTGCGCTCGGCGAGCTTCTTGATTGCCGACGGCGTGCTGCCTTCAAACGAAGGTCGCGGCTATGTCCTTCGCCGCATCATGCGTCGCGCCATGCGCCACGCGCACATTCTGGGCGCCAAAGATCCGTTGATGTATCGCCTGGTGCCGTCTCTCGTGGCGGAGATGGGTGAGGCTTACCCTGAATTGAAGCGCGCCGAAGCGCTCACCGTGGAAACGCTGAAGATCGAGGAAGTTCGTTTCCGCGAAACCTTGGCACGCGGTTTGAAGCTGCTCGACGAAGTCACGGGTGCGTTCAAAAAGGGCGATGTGCTGCCGGGCGATGTCGCCTTCAAGCTGTATGACACATACGGCTTTCCGCTCGATCTCACGCAGGACGCGCTGCGCGAGCGCGGCATGTCGGCCGACACGGTGGGCTTCGATGCCGCCATGGCGCAGCAAAAAGCCGATGCGCGCAAAGCCTGGGTCGGTTCGGGCGATACGTCCACCGACACGCAATGGTTCGCCATGCGTGAAGAATTCGGCCGCACGGAATTCTTGGGCTACGACACCGAAGCCGCTGAAGGCTCCATTCTTGCCATCATCAAAGACGGCCAGCGCGTGCAAAACGCGAAGGCGGGTGATGAGGTGCGCATCCTCGCCAACCAGACGCCGTTTTACGGCGAAGGCGGCGGGCAGGCGGGCGATGTCGGCGCAATCTTCTCGTCGAAAGGCGCGGAAGGCGAAGTCATCGACACCGAGAAAAAACTCGGCGAGCTGCATGTGCATGTGGTGAAAATTTCGCGCGGCTCGTTCGCCGTGGGCGATGCTGTTGATCTGCGCGTCGATGCCGAGCGCCGGCGGGCCACGCGCGCCAACCATTCCGCCACGCATCTTCTGCACGCCGCACTCAAGCATGTGCTGGGCTCGCATGTCTCGCAGAAGGGCTCGATGGTCTCGGCCGATCGTTTGCGCTTTGACTTCTCGCACCCGAAAGGCATGTCGCCGGAAGAATTGAAAGCCGTCGAAGAGGAAGTGAACGAAGTCGTTCGCCAGAATAACGACGTGTCCATCCGCGTGATGCCGACGGATCAGGCGATCAAAGCCGGCGCCATCGCCATGTTCGGCGAGAAATACGGCGATGAAGTGCGCGTGCTGGCGATGGGCCAGAATTTGGCTGACGGCAAAACCGCCTACTCGGTCGAATTGTGCGGCGGCACGCATGTGCGCCGCGTCGGCGATATCGGTCTGATTTCCATCCTGTCCGAAAGCGCTGTTGCCTCGGGCGTACGCCGTATCGAAGCCCTCACCTCCGAAAATGCGCGCCACTTCTTAGAGGCCCAAGCCGATGCCGCGCGCGATGCGGCTGCCGCGTTGAAAACCTCGCCGTCGGAATTGGCGGCGCGCGTGCTCGCACTCTCTGAAGAGCGCCGCCGGTTGGAACGCGAGCTTGCGGAAGCCAAGAAGCAGCTTGCGATGGCGGGTCCCGCGCAATCGGGTGCTGATGCCGGCGCCAAAGAAATCAACGGCGTGAAGGCGGACTTACGGGTGCTCGAAGGCATCGCCGCGAAAGATTTGAAAGGCCTTGTCGACGAAGCGAAAGCCAAGCTGGGCTCGGGCGTGGTCGCGTTCGTAGCGGTCGCCGATGGCAAAGCCTCCATCGTTGTCGGTGTCACGGAAGATCTCACCGCGCGCATTTCGGCGGTGGATCTGGTGCGTGCAGCATCCGAAGCGGTCGGCGGCAAAGGCGGCGGCGGGCGGCCTGATATGGCGCAAGCCGGCGGCCCGGATGGCGATAAAGCCAACGAGGCGCTGGCGGCTGTCGAAAAACGCCTGAGCGCTTAGCTTTCTCCACCATGGCCGGGCTTGACCCGGCCACCCGGTTGGCGCGCGGCCGCGCGCCCAGAGTTTTTACCCGCGCAC
>CAIYRG010000107.1 GCA_903928515.1 uncultured Alphaproteobacteria bacterium
TGCTTCACCGGCAGCAAAAGCGGCATCACATATTCGCCGATTGTCTGCAGGGCGATGCCGGGCGCGACCAGCACGATGACGATGATCGCGAAGGCGAAGAAATGCCCGGATGATTGGCGCAGGCTGCGCCGCAGAATGGCGCCCCGCTCCTGCATGGCGATAGCGGGAATGAGAAGGCCGGGCACCGCGGCCAGGGCCAGCGCCACGATGAGCGTGCTGACGCCGCTGATGAGGATCAAGTGATAGGTGGTCAATCCCGCCGCCATAGCCAGATCATAAACCGCGAAGCCGACAAGGCCGCCTATCACAGCCATCACGAGAAACAGCCGGAGTATGGCCGCATAGAGCCGCCATTCCCGGCGCACCGCGCGGAAATGCCCCCATGCCCACATGCAGGCCGGACCGCGCGACACCAGATCGAAAACGCCGACCGTGACGACGGCGTGGCAGAACAACGCGAAGAACCCGCCCGCAAAGATCAGGCCCAACGCCAGGCTGGCCGTGCGCGTGTTGGGGTTTTCGATGAAGATCGACAATTGCGCGAGATACGCATCGAACGCGAAATAGAGAATGATCCAGGAGACGATCAAAGGCAGCCACACCGCCTTCAAGATTTGCGGCAGACGGCCCAGAAAGAACCGGAACGCGAAGCCGATGGCCTCACGCGCCGCAATCGCCGGTTCGAAATCGCCGGCGCGAGCTTCCAGATTTGCCGGCATATCGGTTGTCACGCGCGTTCGATCCCTTCAGATCACTTGTCGTGCGAATGATTTTTGGCGGAACGGCGCAGGGGAACCACGTCGCTTCCCCGCTCACCAAGCGCATCGGCTTGGCTATGGTCTTGATGCGCCAAGCGCAGCTCGGGCGGATCGGTGAGCCAAGCATAGCTGAAATAGAACGCCGTCAGCACCACGACGCAAACCAGCGACAGATGCGGCATCAGCGTGGAGAAGAGCGATGTGCCTGCGACCATGCCGATATACGTCACGAGGCTGAAACGCTCGCCCAGCTTGGCATGAACGCGGTGATGGAAATGATCGCGGTCGCCGGCGAAAGGCGACAAACCGCGCATCGGCCGCGAGATGATCAGCCGCAAGCAATCGGCCACCGGAATGAAGAACCAAACGATCAGCGTTTCGATGTTCACGATGCCTTTGGCGTAAACCCACATGCTCAACAGAGCGAGCACGAAGGTGACGCCGTAGCTGCCGCAATCGCCGAGGAACAGCTTGCCGCGAATGTTGAACAGCAGCGCGACAAACGACAGGCCGAGCAAAATAACGGCGCTATCGAGCGTGCCCTTTGTCACCAGCGTGAGACACAGCGACCAGATGACGAACATGCTGGAGACGACGCCGTTCTGCCCATCCGCCATGTTGACGGCGTTCACGAGCCCAATGACGGAAAACGCCATCAGCGCGCAGTAAATCCCAGGCAGGATGGTTGTGGGTTCGAAGCTGCCCCAATCGAGAGAGGGCGCGATGAAGCCCGGCTCGATGATGAAAGCGATCATCAAAAAGATGAGGACCGAAAGCGTGCGCCCCAGCGGGAGCGTGCCGGATTGATCGTCGGCGAAGCCGATGACGGCAACGCCCAAACCGCAGAGCAGGATCGCTTCCTGGAAACCCGTGCTCCCGGAAGGAAACAAGAAAAAGCTGGCGCACGACCACAAGGCCCATGGGAGCATGATGGCCATGCCGCCGACCAACGGGGTGGATTGGCTGTGATGTTTGCGGTGTTCGTCCGGATCATCCATCACCTTCAGCGCCCGCCCGATGGGCTTGGCGTACAGACAGATGATGAGCGAAAGCGCGAGGGCGATCAGCATTGCCAAGCCAGGTGTGGCAAAAAGCTGTTTCGACATGCAGGCGACCTGATCCCTCTCGAGGGCTTTTATAGGGCGGCGTCTCTCAGGCGATGCTTAAAGGAACTGCAGGCCTCATCCAAGCGAAACTGTCCGATTATGGAACCCTTCTTGGCCGGTTGGTTTCCATCGGCCTCGGGAAAAACCGGAATTAAGTTTAAATCCCCGCGGACTTCGCCGGTTGGCGGACTGCCACGCCTCACCGATTTTGTGCCGAGAGGGCGCATCGACTAGTTTCATCGTATGACAATTGCGATTCCCCGCAGCCCCGCGCATGCCGTGCTCTGCATGGCGTTTGCAGCGGCTCTTACGGCAGGCCCGATGATCTCGGCAGACAATGCAGCAGCGTCCACCCCCGCGCCTTCGCCGCCGTGTGTGGGCTCACAGACCTACCCGGCGTATCCGCAAGCAGCCGAGCCGCCCAATGTCGCGCTGTGGCAAAGCAAAGACCTGCCTGCGGGTTGGCGACCCCCCGAATGTTTGCGTAGGGCAACGTACGACAAAGAGAGCACGACGCTTGTGGTCGCCCTCGCCGGACACATGGACGAGAACGGCGGCATCGACGCGCTGCTCACGCGCATGGGCGCGATCTCGAATTTGAAGAGCGTGCGCTATTGGTCCGTCACCGAGAAGCAATGGAACATCTTGTTCCCGCAGGCATCGGCGCTGCAAAATGCCGATGCCAAGTCCGCGCGCGCCGATTTCGCCGCCGCCGATCTTCAACCGGGACGCGAATTGTATTTCGTGACCGCCGACAACCGCAGCGGCGCGGAGATGATTGAAAGACTGCGCATCCGCGCGCGCGACGACAATCACATTGCGATGGACACGGAGAATGTCAGCCCGATGAAGGCGCTGTTCGTCACTATCGCGGGGCCCGGCGATATCCAAACCTATTACGATTTGCGGCGCGGCGCGGACGGCGCCTGGCTGTTTTACAGCCTGACGCGCATCGCCAACGTGCCCTCGATTCTCACATATGCGATACGCGGCGATTCCTACATCAACCGCGCGGTGGCGATGTTCCGTTATTTAAGCGGCGTGCCGACCGATCGCGACCCGGCGATTGCGCAGTAATCCCTCTTTCACAGTGATCTTTAGGGAATGATCTTGTTCGCGCGCAATTCCGCGAAGAGGCCTAAGAACATCTCCTCGGAATCGCGCGCCGGCTGGAAACCGTAACGGCGCGATTTCACCGTGCTGGAAATGATGTCGTAATCGGAGGCGAAGACGAAATCGCCATACCGCCACGACACCAGCTGATCGTAAGGGATCGGCTGCAAACCGTGGCGCGCCACGAGACGTTCCCAAACGGGCCCCTTGTCGGCCATCGCATCGGTTAAGCGCAACGGTTCGGGATCGGCCATCGGCACGTCGAAGAACTTGGCGATTCTGGGCCAGAGATATTGCCAGCGGAACACATCGCCATTGGTGATGTTGAAGGCCTGATCGGCGCACTCGGGTGTTGTTGCCATCCAGAGCATCGCATCCGCCAGCAAGCGGCTGTCCGTCACCTGATACAGCGCATGATAATTTTCCAGGCGTCCCGGATGGCGGAACGGCACGCCCAATTCACGGCACAGCGTGGCGTAGACCGCCAGCACCATGACGAGGTTCATGGGATTGCCCACCGCGAAGCCGCAAATCGCATGCGGACGGGCGCTGCTCCAATGCCACGCCTTGCCGCGCTGCCGTTCGAGAAGGAAATCCATCTGGCCGTAATAGAAATTCGGCGGCTCGGCGCGCGGATCGTCTTCCCTGGCAGGCGTTTTAAAGGGCCCCAGATGGCTGCCATACCATTTGGTGCCGTGCATCAGATGGATATGCGCCAGATCCGGCGAGGCCGGCTCTGCCGCATCCAGCAGATTGCGCAGCATCGTCATGTTCGGCGGCACGGTGCCGGCGACCGTGGCCCCTTCAACATAGGCCGCATGGAAGATATGCGTGACGGGACACGCGCCAAGCTTGGCTTGCGTATCGACGCGATCCAGCAGATCGGCGGAGATGTGTGTGTAGCGGCCTTCGACATCGGGCTTGCGCCGCGACACCGCGATCACATTCCAGCTGTCGTCGGAGGCAAGGCGTTGCAGCAAATTGCGCCCGGCAACGCCGGTGGCGCCTGCGATCAAAGCGGTGCGTTGCGCGCTCACAGATCGCCCGCGCGCAAGATGCAGAGCAGCGCATAGATGCCGAGCACGCCGCCTTCGGGAAGTTGGTGGCGCACACGAAACGCGGTTTCTGCGAGTTGCTTGCGGGCGGTTTCGGCTTCTGTCGCGCGGCCAAATTCGGCGATCACTGTAAACCCCATATTTTCGTCGGGTTTGCTGCGGGCGCGGGCCTCTACGGTTTGTCCGGTCTGTCCCGGCGCCGCCACGAACACCCGCACATGCAGCGCCGATAATTCCTGGCGCAAAACACTTGCGAAATCCGGCGGGAGATTTTGCGCATGCGCCGCGTCTTCCGGTGCAAAGCGCAAGGTGAGCGCATAGGCACCGGCGATCTCGCCATCCTCCTGCGCGTTCACGCACACCGTGCGCATCATGTTGCGGAAGTGGCGCATCGCGGCAAGCGTATCGGGATGCGGATTTTCCAGCCGCGCCAGATAGGCGGGTGAACTCAAGACTTCGGCGCTGTCGACGGGATAGAACGTGAAGAATCGCCGGTCTGCCCCCGAGCCCGGCACGGCTTCATAGCGACGACCTTCGCGAAAGCCGGGCACGGAGACGCGCTCCGCCAGATGGTCGGCGTACCAGCGTTCGTATTCGGCCAGCCCTTCCGGCGCGCAATCGTTCCAGGCGGCCAAGGCTCCGCGCGCTTTCGGTTGCGTCATGGGCTGCTCCTCGTTTAAGCGGTTGGGCGAGATTAGCACGGGGACGCCGCATGAGCATCTTGACGCCGGACGATTTTACCGCCGCCGCCAAACGCATCGCACCCTATGTCGGCGAGACGCCCATCGTGGCGATGAGCCCGACGGGCCTCGGCCTGAAAGCGGAAAATCTGCATCCCATCGGCGCGTTCAAATTGCGCGGCGCGTTCAACGCGATTCTGTCGCTAACCAACGAAGAGCGCGCACGCGGCGTGGTGGCGCATTCCTCGGGCAACCACGCGCAAGGCGTGGCCTATGCCGCGAAGGTTCTCGGCGTGAAGGCATCCGTGGTGATGCCCGACAACGGTTCGCAGATGAAAGCCGAAGCCACACGCAGTTGGGGCGCCGAAGTTGTGCTTGTGCCCGTGGCGCAGCGCTCCAGCAAATGTCAGGAGATCGCGAAAGCCCATGGCTACGCCGTGATCGAGCCCTATGACGCGCGCGCGATTCTGGCCGGCACCGGCACGATAGGATTGGAAATTCTGCGCCAAGCGCCACACGTGAAATATGTCTGCGTGCCGATCTCGGGCGGCGGATTGCTGGGCGGCGTAGCGGCCGCTATCGGCCAGGCCAACCCGAACGTGAAGGTGATCGGCGTCGAGCCGGAATTGGCATCGGACGCATATCAATCCTTCAAGGCGGGCCGCATCGTCGCCCTGCCCGCGACCGAAACCGGACGCACCATCGCCGACGGCTTGCGTGTGTCGCAGGTCGGCGACATTCCGTGGGAGCATATCAGCCGCTTCGTGCACGACATGGTGCTGGTGTCGGAAGAAGAGATCCGCGACGCCGTGCGGAAGATTGCCGCGGAAGCCCATCTTGTGGCCGAGCCTTCCGGTGCGGTGTCAGTAGCGGGTGCGTTGAAGCTGAAGCTGCCGCCCAACGAGACCGTGTGCGTTGTCTCGGGCGGCAATTTGGATTTGGCGTCTTACGCAAAGATTCTGGCGGGCTAGGTTAAAGGCCCAAACGCTTGCGGCCGTGGCCCGCATCGCGCAACGGCTGCCACCAATCGCGATTGTCGAGGAACCAGCGCACAGTCTGTTCCAGGCCTGTAGCGAAAACGAAATGCGCGCGCCAGCCGAGTTCGGTTTCCAGCTTGGTGGGATCGATGGCGTAGCGCCGGTCGTGCCCAGGGCGATCCTTCACGAAGCGGATGAGTTCGCGGCGCGACTGTTTCGCTGGCGTATGTTTGTCGAGCACATCGCAGATGCCGTGCACCACGGAAAGGTTGGTCTGCTCGTTGCGCCCGCCGACATTGTAAGTTTCCAGCACGCGGCCCTTGGTGAGGATCAACACAAGTGCGCGCACGTGATCTTCGACATGCAGCCAATCGCGGATGTTGCCGCCGTCACCGTAAACGGGAAGCTCGATACCTTCGAGCGCATTCAGAATGGTGAGCGGGATCAATTTCTCGGGCAGATGATACGGCCCGTAATTGTTCGAGCAATTCGAGATCAGAACGGGAAGGCCGTTGGTGTGGCCCCAGGCCTGCTCGAGATGATCCGACGACGCTTTGCTGGCCGAATAGGGCGAGCGCGGATCGTAAGGCGTGTCTTCGCGGAACAAGCCTTCCGCACCCAGCGAGCCGTAAACCTCATCCGTCGAAATGTGCAGAAAGCGAAAACGCTCTTTGCGCTCGGGCGGCAGCCCATCCCAAAAGCTGCGCGCGGCTTCCAGCATCACGAACGTGCCGATCACATTCGTCTCAACGAATTCCTGCGCGCCGGTGATCGAACGGTCGACGTGGCTCTCAGCCGCGAGGTGCATCACGGCGTCGGGCTGAAATTCGGTGAAGGCCTTGTCCATCGCCGCACGGTCGCGGATGTCGGCTTTAATGAAGGTAAAATTCGGATCGTTTGCGATTGCCCCGAGCGAGGAGAGATTGCCCGCATAGGTCAGCCGGTCGACGCACGCGACCTGCCACTGCAAATCGGAGACGAGGTGACGGCACACGGCCGAACCGATGAACCCCGCGCCGCCTGTGACGAGAACCTTCATTGTGCGAGTGCGCTCACAAAATCGATTGGCCGGTTTTCTTCCAGTCTTCCAGGAAGGCGGCGAGCCCTTTGTCCGTAAGCGGATGATGCGCCAGTTGCTTGAACAAAGCGGGCGGCAGCGTGCAGACATCAGCGCCCGCCAAGGCCGCCTCGCGCACGTGCATGGGATGGCGAATGGAGGCGGCCAAAATCTCGGTCGCAAAATTGTAATTGTCGTAGATCAGGCGGATTTCGCGGATCAGCTCCATGCCGTCGGCGCCGATATCGTCCAACCGCCCGATGAAGGGCGAAATGAACGTCGCCCCAGCTTTGGCCGCCAGCAACGCCTGGTTCGGCGAAAAGCACAGCGTGACGTTCACCGTGTGGCCCTCGCCCGACAACGCCTTGCAGGCGCGCAAGCCGTCCCAGGTGAGCGGCACTTTCACCGTGATGTTGCTGGCGATCTTCGCCAGATGCTTGCCCTCGGCGATCATCGCATCCGCATCCGTCGCGGTGACTTCGGCGGACACGGAGCCCGGCACCATCTCGCAAATGGCGCGCAGGGCGTCGGTGAGCTTCATGCCGGTTTTCGCCGCCAGCGAGGGATTGGTTGTGACGCCATCCACGAGGCCCGTGGCGACCGCCGAAGCGATCTCCTTCGGGTCGGCGCTATCGAGAAAGAGTTTCATGGCGGCCCGCCTTTGTTCATTGTCCAACACGCGGGGCCCGACATTCGGGCATCGCTGCAGGGTTTGTTCTGGGGGTTTGTAGCGGATAAAGCGCTGGCCGTTAACGCCCGAAGCGCGGCGAAACGCCCTTAACGAGGCCGATACTGGAGGCTTTCGCCGGTTCCCGCTAAGTTGTAGGCCAACGGGGTTTGGGCCCATTCGAGAGGCCATTTGGGAACAGCATGACATCCGATTTGCGTTTGTATCCGGTGATCCTTTCGGGCGGTTCGGGCACCCGGCTGTGGCCGCTGTCGCGCGCGGCCTTCCCTAAGCAATTGCTGCCGCTCCATTCGGAATTGTCGCTGTTTCAGGAAACCGTGCAGCGCGCGGGGCAATTGACCACCGAAGCCCCCATCGTGATCTGCAACGACGACCATCGGTTTCTGATCGCCCAACAGCTTCAAGATATCGGGCTGGAAGCGCGCAACATCGTGCTGGAGCCGGTGGGGCGCAACACCGCGCCCGCCGCGATCCTGGCCTCGCTGATGGTGGCCGAAGACGACAAAGACGGGCTCGTGCTGCTGTTGCCCTCCGACCACGTGATCGTTGACGTGCCGATGTTTCGCAATGCGGCCTCCGAGGCGGCGAAGGCGGCCGCCAACGGCAAGCTCGTGACCTTCGGCATCGTGCCAACCGAGCCCAACACGGGCTATGGCTATATTCGCAAGGGCGGTTCGATTGCCGGAACGCCGGACGCCTTCGTGGTGGAGCGCTTCGTGGAGAAGCCCGACCGCGAAACCGCCGAATCCTATCTCACCAGCGGCGATTATTATTGGAACAGCGGCATGTTCCTGTTCGCCGCGAAGACGTTGCTGGAAGAAGCCGAACGCTTGCAGCCCGCGATGGTGGAAGCCGTGCGCGAGGCTTGGAAAAAGGGCCAACGCGATCTGCACTTCCTGCGGCTGGACAAAGACACGTTTGCCACAGCGCCTTCCA
>CAIYRG010000108.1 GCA_903928515.1 uncultured Alphaproteobacteria bacterium
ACGAGGGGCTTTCCCGCGCCGTGCTAAAAGTCTTCGTGCGCCTGCACAAGGACGGCCTGATTTACAAAGCCAAGCGGCTGGTGAATTGGGACCCGCGTCTGCAGACGGCGGTGTCCGATCTCGAAGTCTTCAGCAAAGAGACCAAGGGCAAGCTCTATTACATCCGCTATCCGCTCGCCGATGGCGTGACCTACGAGCACCCGGTGCTCGACGAAGACGGCAAGAAAATTGGCAGCGAGACACGCGATTACATCATGATCGCCACCACGCGCCCCGAGACCATGCTGGGCGACGTGGCGATTGCGGTGCATCCCGAAGATGCGCGTTACGCATCACTGGTCGGCAAGCACGCGACGCTGCCGCTGAGCAATCGCACGATTGTCATTGTCGCCGACGAATATTCCGATCCGGCCAAAGGCACGGGCGCGGTGAAGATTACGCCGGGCCACGATTTCAACGACTTTGAAGTCGGCAAGCGCCATGCGCTGCCGCTGATCAACATCTTCACGCGCGAAGCCGCGTTGAACGATGAAGCCCCCGAGGCCTATCGCGGGCTCGACCGGTTCGATGCGCGCAAGAAGATCATCGCGGATTTGGAAGATCGCGGGCTGCTCGATTCCATCGAGGATATCGTCCACGCGGTTCCGCATGACGAGAAGAGCAAAGAGGTCATCCTCGAGCCCTATCTCACCGAGCAATGGTATTTCAACGTCGAGCCGTTGGCGAAGAAGGCCATGGCGGCGGTCGAAAGCGGCAAGACGCGGATTCAGCCCGAGCAATGGCGCCGCGTCTATTTCGAATGGTTGTCCAACATCCAGCCGTGGTGCATCTCGCGCCAGCTGTGGTGGGGCCATCAGATACCGGCATGGTATGGGCCCGATGGCCAAGTGTTCGTCGAAGAGACGGAAGCGGAAGCCGTCGTGGCCGCGAAGGCGCATTACGGAAAAGATGCCGTGCTGACGCGCGATGTGGACGTGCTCGATACGTGGTTCTCATCGTCCTTGTGGCCGTTCTCGACATTGGGTTGGCCGGACAAGACGCCGGAACTGGCGCGCTTCTACCCGACATCGGTTCTCGTCACCGCCTTCGACATCATCTTTTTCTGGGTCGCCCGGATGATGATGATGGGCATCTATGTGATGGACGATGTGCCGTTTCACGATGTCTTCATCCACAACCGCGTGCTCGACGAGCACGGGCAGAAGATGTCGAAGACGAAAGGCAATGTTGTCGATCCGCTCGATCTCATCGGCGAATACGGCGCGGATGCGTTGCGCTTTGCGCTGGCGTTGGCCGCAGGGCAGGGACGCGACCTGCGCCTCTCCACCCAGCGTGTGGAAACGGCGCGCAATTTCGGCACCAAGCTTTGGAACGCGGCGCGCTTCTGCGAGATGAACGAATGTGTGCGCAAGCGCGACTTCGATCCGGCCGTCGTGAAGATGACGCTGAACAAATGGATCGTCTCCGAGACTGCCGCTACGGCATCCGCCGTGACCGAGGCGTTGGAGAACTACCGCTTCAACGACGCGGCGGGTGCGGTTTATCACTTCATCTGGGATGTGTTCTGCGATTGGTATCTGGAGTTCTCCAAGCCCGTTCTGAACGGCAACGACGAAACACAGAAGACCGAGACGCGCGATGCCGTGGCCTGGGTGTTCGACCGCATTCTGCAATTGCTGCATCCCTTCATGCCGTTCATCACGGAAGAATTGTGGGCGCGCCTGGCCGAACATGCCGAGCCGCGCCGCACGCTACTGATGCAATCTCAATGGCCGGAATTGGGCGCATTGCCCAAGCACGACGATGCGCGGGTTGAAATGGAATGGCTGATCGCGTTGATCTCCGGCGTGCGCTCGGTGCGTTCGGAAATGAACGTGACGCCGTCGGCCCGCATTGCGCTTGTTCTGAAAGACGCCAGCGATCAAACCGCGCAGCGTCTGACGTTGCACCGCGATCTGGTGATGACCATGGCGCGGTTGGCATCTGCCCGCACCGCCGACGCGATTCCTGCCGGTTCGGCGCAGTTCGTGGTTGGTGAGGCTATCGCGGCGTTACCCTTGGGCGATGTCATCGATCTCGCCAAGGAACGCGCGCGGTTGGAGAAAGAAGTCGCCAAGGCCGAAAGCGAAATCGGCAAGATCGACTCTAAGCTCGGCAACGAAGCCTTCGTAAGCAAAGCCCCCGAAGAGGTGATCGACGAGCAGAAGGAACGCCGGGCCGAATATGCGGCTCTGCGTGATCGGCTGTCGGACGCGCTGAAGCGGCTGACCACCTAGAAGGTACATCCTCGATTTCCCTCCCCACAAGGGGGAGGGAAAATGCTTCGTCGCTTTTGTTGCCCGGCACTGCATTTAAGAACATCCTGATCTTCGTTCGGCTCCAGCGAAGGTCCAAACCCCATGCCAAAATTCGACAAGTCGAAACTGCCGTCCCGCCACGCCACCGAAGGCGCGGCCCGCGCGCCACATCGCTCTTACTATTATGCGATGGGGCTGACGGAGGAGGAGATCCATCGGCCCTTCGTCGGCGTGGCCTCGTGCTGGAATGAAGCCGCACCCTGCAACATTGCGCTGATGCGCCAGGCGCAATCGGCCAAGAAGGGCGTGAACGAGGCGGGCGGCACGCCGCGCGAATTCTGCACGATCACCGTCACCGACGGCATCGCGATGGGCCATGCGGGCATGAAGTCCTCGCTGGTGTCGCGCGAAGTGATCGCGGATTCGGTGGAACTCACTATGCGCGGCCACGCCTATGACGCGCTGGTCGGCATCGCGGGCTGCGACAAGAGTTTGCCGGGCATGATGATGGCGATGCTGCGCCTCAACGTGCCGGCGATCTTTCTCTATGGCGGCTCGATCATGCCGGGGCATTTCCACGGCAAGGACGTAACCGTGGTCGACGTGTTCGAAGGTGTGGGCCAACATTCCGCCGGTAAGATGTCCGACGAGGAATTGTTCCTGCTGGAATGCGTCGCGTGTCCCGGTGCGGGCGCGTGCGGCGGACAGTTCACGGCCAACACCATGGCCTGCGTTTCGGAAGCCATCGGTCTGGCGTTGCCGTATTCGGCGGGGCCTCCGGCCGAGGTTCTGTCGCGCGATGATTTCGCGCTGCAAGCAGGCCGACAGATCATGAGATTGCTGGAGTTGAATCTGCGCCCGCGCGACATCTGCACGCGCAAAGCGTTCGAGAACGCCGCGACCGTGGTTGCGGCCACCGGCGGTTCCACCAACGCGGCGCTGCATCTGCCGGCGATCGCGCACGAGTGCGGCATCGAGTTCGATTTGTTCGACGTCGCCGAAATCTTCAAAAAGACACCGTATATCGCAGATTTGAAGCCGGGCGGCCGTTATGTCGCCAAGGATATGTACGAAGCCGGTGGCG
>CAIYRG010000109.1 GCA_903928515.1 uncultured Alphaproteobacteria bacterium
CAAACCCGATATCGATATTCTTGGTGTCGCGGGCCTCTCCAACCTGACCGCGAAGGCAAAAATCGATACCGCTACGGCCAACCACTCTTCCGATGCAACCGATATCGGCGCGCGTCTCGGCGCCGGCGTGCAGTACGGCGCCACGGACCATATCAATGTCCGGGCTCTTGTGGTTTACGACGCCACAAGCTTCCGCTTTGATTTCACACGCACGCCCGGCTTCTCTCTGGGATTGAATTATTCGTTTTAAGTGATGATGGATCGGGTGCCGAGGAGCCGCATGGAACCGCACGAGATACAAGAGCAATTGGAAGAGGCGGGCCATCAGCGCACCAAGCATGTCGCGGTGCTGATCGCGGCATTGGCCGCCGCACTTGCCATTTGTGAAACGGCCGGCAAAGGCGCCCAGAACGAATCCGTCATCGCCAACATCGAGGCGAGCGACCAGTGGGCGTTCTATCAGGCGAAAACCATTCGCCTGACCATCGCGGAGACGGAGGCTGGAACGCTCGAAGCGTTACTCCCTGCCCAATCGCCCAGCGCACAACCAGCGCTCACGAAACAAATCGATTCTCTGCACTCGCTGGCAAAGCGATTGGCTTCGGACCCGCAGACGCATGAAGGCCGGGATGAACTTGCAAAATCAGCCAAAGAGGCTGAAGGCAAGCGCGATGCCGCGCTGGCCTCGTTGCACAATTTCGAATTCGGCGCCGCGGCCCTCCAACTGGCCATCGTGCTCGCCTCGGCATCGGTGATTACGCGGGTTGCGTTTCTCGCACTCGGCGGCATCGGCCTGGGGTTGGTGGGCATTGTTCTCAGCCTGTTCGGCTGGTTCGCGCCGACGCTGCTGCCGCTGTAATTGGTCTTTAAAGGCGCTTCGGCTGCTAACCGGCAAGAGACGTTGGCAGTTCTAGCGGTTGCGCAAGCGGGAATGTCACTTTGACGACGGTCCCTCCGCCTTTCGCACTGGTGATATTCATTTTCGCGTTGTGGAGATCGACGAGGGCCTTCGTGAGAGGCAGGCCAAGACCAGTGCCCTCGTATCGGCGCTGCAAACGATTATCGACCTGTCCGAAGGGCGAAAGCGCAATTTGAATATCGTCCGAGGACATCCCTATCCCTGTGTCTGCCACCTCCACCGTCATGGCCGCCGGACTCCGGCGAATTTGCAACGATACCTTGCCGCCCCGTTCCGTGAACTTGATGGCATTGGAAAACAGATTCAGGAATATCTGTCGCAACTTCGCCTTTTCGCCGGGCACGAGTATTGCGTCGTCGAGCCCCGAAACATCCAGCGTCAAACCGGCGTCCTCAATCTGGCTGTGCACCATCTTAAGGCAGTCCATCAGAATATAGCGCAGATCGACGGTTTCGAGCTTCAGCACAATCTTGCCGGCGTCATGGCGCGCGATGTCGAGAACGCTGTTGATGACATCGAGCAGGTGGCGCCCGCCGCGCAAGATATCCGTCGCGTATTCGACATAGTTGCGGTCTGTGATGGGCCCGAGAATTTCGCGGCTAATAATTTCAGAGAACCCGATGATGGCATTCAAAGGCGTCCGCAATTCATGGCTCATATTGGCAAGGAAGCGCGACTTCGCAGCGCTTGCCGCTTCGGCTTGCTGCTTGGCGCGCAAATAGTCTTCCTCGCGCTGCTTGATTTTCGTGAAATCGCTGGCGAACAGAATGAAGCCGCCATCGCGTGTGCGGTTTGCGGTGAACCGCAGCCAACGACCGTCCCGCAAAGGATAGTTCATGCCGCGGCTGACGCCTTGCGGGCAATCTTGCAAAGCTCGCGCATGGGCGCGCGCCTTTTTCGGGTTGCGGAACGCGCCGAATGCCATTTCCGCGAGCGATAGGAACTCAGCGCCATCGAGAAGATTGCCGGCCAGCGTGGGAAAAAATTGCGCCAACTCGCTGTTGGCCACAACGATCTTCCCGCTTTGACCCACCAACAACACGCCCTCGCGTGCGCTCTCCAACGCGTCAACCAACCGGCTTTCGGCGGTGAGGCGCAGAGACGCTTCGCGGGCCATCATGGCCAGTATGTTGTCCTGCATGACCGTCATCGACTTCAGCAGAACGCCCGTTTCATCCTTGCGCCCCTGAGGAATGGGCGTTTGCAACTCGCCGCCTGCAATCCGATCGGCCACGCGAGCCGCAGACGACAGGGGGCGAACAATAAGACGCACCAGAAAGAACGTAATGACGATGGCGAGAATCACGGCAAGCGACGTGGCGGCGGCGATCGCATATTTGTAGGCCGCGATCGCGTCAACAGCCTTACGCCGCGAAACGTAGCCGTGGTCGGCGTTCAGCTCTATGAGAAAATCAAACCGGTCGAGGATGCGCGCATCCAGCGCCGCGCCGCGGTCGATATCCGCCTGCTGCAATCGCGCGCGCGGCAGCGCCATCCACTCGTGAACCCGGATCGCGATTTCCTTCGCGACGGCACGCTCCTCGTCGTTGCGAGACCGCTCTTCAGCGACGTTGAGATCGTCGAAGAGATTCGCCGCATGCTGCGCGATCTCGTCATCAATGGCGTTTGTCTTGGAGGACGGCGCAATTTCTCTTTCGAGAAATTTCTTCTGCATCAATGCGAAGTCCAGGCTGGCCGCGCGCGCATAGCTCGTGGCCATCAAGGGACCGTCATAGGTGTCGACGACGATCGCACCGGATGACGAAAGCACGCTGAATGCGTAGACGCCGAGAGCCGCAATAAGAACGCTCATCGCGGCAAATGCCGCGAAGATCTTCGTTCCTATCGAGTTCTTCAGGATGTCCGCACGCATGGTTTCCGTTCGTTCGCTTAAGGCCTACTTCACGTGAACGATCAGAAGCATCTTGGGATGGGTGTGGCACTGGATGCGGAAATCGCCGCGTTCGGTGAATTTCACGTCGATGTTGTGCCCCGGCGGGCTTTCGTCGGAATCGAATTTGAACGTCGGCGAATCGACGAACACCTGATGGATGAATTCATCGTTGTTCGAAATCTGCACCGTATCGCCGACGGATATTGTGACCTCGACGGGCTGAAATTTTCGTCCAACCTGCATCACCTTCGTGGTGTCCGCGTGCGCCGCTGCAACGAACCCTGGGAAAAAGCCAAACGCCGCGAACGAAGCCACCGCGGCGAAAACAAAGCCATTCGTGACGGCGCCGCGTCTGGCGCCCTGCTTCGTTATTTCGCTCATGGGTTCACCACTTGCGGCTGCATGGGCGCCAAAAGCGCCAGAAGCCGGTTTTGCGTGAAGAAGGAAATGTGCTGAACGTCCATGGCGTCTTGCAGATCTTCGACCAGCGCGTTGAAATCGGAATTGTGGAGATGCAGCCCTTTGTGAACCTCGCGCATATCCTTGCCCGTGTATTTCACCGGGCCGCCCGACAGTTGCGCGAATTGCTCGACCAACATCTTTTTGACGTGCTCGGCATCGCTATCGTCAAACGTGTGTTTGATACGGTCATCGGCCAAGATGTTCGTCATCATGAGATCGACGATGTGCGTGATCCCCTCGCGGCCGCCAAGATCGTTGTACAGACTCTCGTCCGCGCGAACCGGGTGCACGCCGAGCAGCACTGTGCAGGCAAGAAGGGCCAGAATTGCGTTGCGGACGCGCGGCATAACGATCTCCTTCACGGTCATGGGCATAACGATCACAGCCCAGCCTGGAGCGACAGATAGATGCCGTTCTGGTGATCCTTGATCACGATATTTCCCAAGCCCACATAGGCCACGGTCAGAGAGAGATTCTTGTTGAGGAAGTACGCCGCAAAGAGATCGTAAGCGTCATCTTCTCGGGCGATGCGCAGATTGTCGGGCTTGGTGCGGTATTCCGCCCCGAGCGCCAGATTGCGCGACAGCAACAGGGCGGCCGAGCCTTCGAACTCCGTCGAATAATCTTTGTCCTTGTCGCCGCCGAATCCGAGAATGCCGAATTGATTGGCTTTGGTTTCGCGTAAGGTTGCGTTCAAGAGAACGCTTTGTGCGAGAAACAATTTGCTCGCGGCCAGATAGTAATCGACGCCGTTGTCGGATTGTCCGCCGACAGCGGCGATCACCGCGCCACGGTCATTTTTCTTGTATTGGAGTCCGGCGGAAATCTCTGGGAGCCAGCTATCCTGGTCGTAGACCGCATCGCCAACGAGGCGAAGTTTCGCGCCGTATATATCTTGGTGGAATTTGTAGTCCTTGCCTAAGCCCAGTGCCGCGCCGACCGCTTGCGTGTCGAACGCCTGGTTTGCATAGGAAAGCTCCACCCGATCAAACAGACCGACGGCAATTCCGGGCGATGACAATTTGTAATCGGGCAAATCCACGTAAGTGTAGTGCGCGTTGATCCCGATACCATCATTCGTGCCGTAACCGGTGATCAGCGCCCAGGTGGCAAGGCCACCACCGCCGGCACCCTCGACGGTGCTGACACCGCCGGTCGCCAGAAGTTTGCCGCCTTCGAAGAACATGGCACGAGGCGGCGGTGGAGCATCCGGTGACGCTTCATCGGCCGCGCGTGCGCCGCCCGTCAAAAGAGCGAACAGGGTAATCCCCGCCAAGCCAAAACGGGAAACCATCGTCTCCGCCCACAGATTGCAGTTTGCCACCTGTGATAGCGACACCACGGTTAATTTTTGATTTTCGGCGCGACTGAAATCTTCCCCGATTTCCTTCCCCGCGACCTGCGATTGCCCTCAAGGGCCGGAAAGCTAACCGCTTCCCCACCTAGGAAAAATCGCCGTTCGTTGATAGGTCTTGGCGCGGCGAGACTCCGTAGCTCAGCAGGATA
>CAIYRG010000110.1 GCA_903928515.1 uncultured Alphaproteobacteria bacterium
TCGCGGCACCGAGAAGTTGATCGAGCACAAGACCTACATTCAGGCGATGCCCTATTTCGACCGGCTCGATTACGTCGCGCCGATGAATCAGGAGCATGCCTTTGCGTTGGCCACCGAGAAACTGCTCGGCATCGACGTCCCCGCGCGCGGCCAATATATCCGCGTGCTCTATTCGGACATCGGCCGACTGCTGTCGCATCTTCTGAACGTCACCACGCAGGCGATGGACGTGGGTGCGCTCACGCCGCCGCTCTGGGGCTTCGAAGAGCGTGAGAAGTTGATGGTGTTCTATGAGCGCGCCTCGGGCTCGCGCATGCACGCCAATTACTTCCGCACAGGCGGGGTGCATCAGGACGTCACGCAGCAATTGCTCGATGACATCTATGTGTTCTGCGAAGAATTCCCCGGCGTCCTCGACGATATCGAGGGGCTGCTGACCGAGAACCGCATCTTCAAGCAGCGCAACGTCGATATCGGTGTGATCAACCGTGAGGATGCGCTCGCGTGGGGCATGTCGGGCGTGATGCTGCGCTCCACGGGCATTGCCTGGGATCTGCGCCGTTCGCAGCCCTACGAGTGCTACAACGATCTGAAATTCTCGATCCCGATCGGAAAGAACGGCGATTGCTACGACCGTTACGTGATGCGCGTCGAAGAGATGCGCCAATCCACCAACATCATGAAGCAGTGCATCGAGAAGATGCCTGCCGGTCCCGTATCGTCGACCGACCACAAAGTCGTGCCGCCGAAACGTGGCGAGATGAAGCGCTCGATGGAAGCGCTGATCCATCACTTCAAGCTGTTCACCGAGGGCTATCACGTGCCCGCCGGCGAAGTGTACGGCTATGTCGAAGCGCCCAAGGGCGAGTTCGGCGTCTATCTCGTGTCCGACGGCTCCAACAAGCCGTATCGCTGCAAGATTCGCGCGCCCGGTTATCCGCATCTGGCGGCGATGGATTTCATGTGCCGCGGCCACATGCTGGCCGACGTGTCCGCCGTGTTGGGTTCGCTCGACATCGTGTTCGGGGAGATCGACCGGTGACTCCTCCTATCGAGATTAATTCCGATAGCTGGACGGGTGGGGATACTCCCGCGCCGAAGAAATCGCGTTTCGATGCATGGGCCGATAATCATCCGGTGATGATGTTGTCGACCTGTGTCGTAGTAATTTCTGCAGCCCAAGCTTCAAAAGTTCACGATTCGAGTTGGGAAAAGCTAGCGATCCTATTTGTAGCAAACATAGCCGTTACTGCGGCTACTTTTGGCTCCATGGCTGGTGGCGTCCTTCTTTATTCCAAGTTTTTGAACCGGCTAGATGGTAGCTCCATTAAAAACTTGGGCGTTCATCAGCGCCGTTACGTCTTGGGACTGCTAGCTGCGGGATTGATTTTTAGCTTTGTTATTGGCCCGGCCTTGGTTTCTCACGTCTTGCAGTTTTTGGGGCAGCTATGAGTTCAAACATCGCAATCGCGCAGAAGCAGCTCGACGCTTACAACGCGCAGGATCTCGACACGTATGTGTCGTATTTCGCTTCCGACTGCATCGTGTCGGGGCTGAACGGCACGCCGACGGAAACCACCCGCGAGGCCATCCGCGCGCGTTACGCCAAAGCCTTCGCGACTTTTCCGCAGAACAAGGCCGAACTGAAAAACCGCATCGCCGTCGGCAACACGGTTGTGGATCACGAGTTGGTGATCCGCGCGCCCGGTGGTGAGCAATTCGAGATCATCGCGATCTACACGTTCAAAGACGGCCTTATCGCCCGCGTCGATTTCGCGAAATAGGAACAGAGTATGAGCCTGCGCCGCCTCGCTGAAGACCAGCCCGCATCCTTCGCCTTCACGGCGGAGAATTTGGCTTGGGCGCGCGACACCATCAATAAGTATCCGGCGGGCCGTCAGGCCTCTGCCGTCATCTCGCTTCTCTGGCGCGGCCAGGAGCAAGAGGGCTGGGTGACGAAGCCGATGGTCGAAGAGATCGGCCAGATGCTCGGCATGCCGTTCATCCGCGTGCTCGAAGTCGCCACCTTTTACACGATGTTCAATCTGCATCCGGTGGGCGAGAACCTCGTCTATGTCTGCACCACGACGCCGTGCTGGCTGCGCGGTTCGGATGCGGTGGTCGATGCCTGCAAGAAATCCATCCATCCGCACGCCAACACGATCTCGGCCGACGGCAAGTTCTCGTGGACGGAAACCGAATGTCTGGGTGCGTGCGTGAACGCGCCGATGATCCAGATCGGGAAGATTTTCTACGAAGATTTGGACGGCCCGAAGACGGAAAGTCTGCTGGCCGATATCCGTGCCGGCAAGACCCCGAAGGAAGGTCCGCAGAACAGCCGCCGCTCGTCCGAGCCGGAGGGCGGGGCCACCACGCTCACCGACCGCTCGATCTATGATGGCGCGAACACTCCGAAAGGGGCGGCCTCCTAATGCTCGCCGATAAAGACCGCATCTTTACAAATCTCTATGGCTTCGAAGATTGGCGCCTTCAAGCCGCGATGAAGCGCGGCGCGTGGGATGGCACCAAGAATATCCTTGAACTCGGCGTCGATGGCATTCTCGACATCATGAAGAAGTCGGGCCTGCGCGGCCGTGGCGGCGCTGGATTCCCGACCGGCCTGAAATGGTCGTTCATGCCGAAGGAAGTGAAAGAGCGTCCGCATTACCTCGTTGTGAACGCGGACGAATCCGAGCCAGGCACGTGCAAAGACCGCGATATCATGCGGCACGATCCGCAGACGCTGGTCGAGGGCTGCATGATCGCATCCTTCGCGATGCGCGCGAACGCTTGCTACATCTATATCCGCGGCGAGTTCATCGCCGAAAAAGAACGTCTGCAAGCCGCCATCGATGAAGCCTATGCCGCCAATCTGATCGGCAAGAACAACATCCACGGCTATCCGTTCGATCTCTATCTGCACCATGGCGCGGGCGCGTATATTTGCGGTGAAGA
>CAIYRG010000111.1 GCA_903928515.1 uncultured Alphaproteobacteria bacterium
CACATAGGCTTGCGCCAATTCGCGCACCGCCTCGGGCGAAATCAGCCCCCTCGCCTGCAGCGCCGCCAAAGCGTCCAGCGTGGCGGGCGTGCGCAAGGATGGATCGCGTCCGCCAAGG
This sequence comes from uncultured Alphaproteobacteria bacterium, assembly GCA_903928515.1. Lineage (GTDB taxonomy): Bacteria > Pseudomonadota > Alphaproteobacteria > Micropepsales > Micropepsaceae > CAIYRG01. The sequence goes on from CAIYRG010000111.1 coordinate 119, forward strand.
ATGAGCTGCTGCGTCTGGACGAAGAACTCGATTTCGCGAATGCCGCCGCGCCCGAGTTTGATGTTGTGGCCGCCGACCGCAATCTCGCCATGGCCGCCATGGGCGTGGATCTGCCGCTTGATCGAGTGGATGTCTTCAATGGCGGCGAAATCGAGATTCTTGCGCCAGACATACGGCGCGAGGTTCTTCAGGAAGCGACCAGCCGCTTCGCGGTCGCCCGCGCACGCGCGCGCCTTGATGTAGGCCGCACGCTCCCAATTCTGTCCCATGCTTTCGTAATAGATCTCGGCGGCCTCCACCGAGATCGCCACCTGCGTGGAGCCCGCATCCGGGCGCAGACGCAGATCGACGCGGAAGACATAGCCATCCACCGTAGTTTCGGCGATCAGCCGCAGCAGACCCTGCACCAGCTCGACGGCAGCCTGGCGCTTGTCGCCGCCGCGCTTGAAGGCAAAGCGTTCTTCCTCGAAGAACACGATGATATCGATGTCGCTCGAATAGTTCAGTTCGCGCGCGCCATGCTTGCCCATGGCCAGTACGATCAGGCCGCTTTGCGCTTCCAACTCGGCGCCCGATTTGCCTGCGTGTTCCGTTCCTTTGGCCATCTGCACCAGCAGAAAGCGAAGTGCTGCCGACACGCTGGAATCGGCGAAGTCACTCAGCGCAGCCGTCACGCGGGCCAGATCGTAGACACACGCAATATCGGCCAGCCCAATGCTAAGCGCCACGCGCCGGCGCGCAATGCGAAGCCGCGATTGCGCGGCGGCCAATGTGGGCTCGGTTGCGGCCGCGGCAACATCGGCCGCTATCGCCTTCAAAATGGCATCGGGGCCGTGCTCGCGCAGCGCCAAAAGGAACTCGGGTTCGCGCAGCATGAGCCGCGCCAGGAACGGGGAATTGCCGGATGCGGCCTCAAGCAGCGCGCGCAAGGCGTCGTCGTTGCCGATGATGGGCGCCGCGTGGAGCAAATCCTCCAGCGTGCGCGCCGCGCGCGCGGAATCGAAGATCGGAGGCAAAGTGTGCGGCAAGATATTGAACGCGGGCATGGCGGCATCATTGCGCGCGCATGGCGCGATGGCTACTGAATTTGCCTAGCTTTTCTTCACTAACATCTCTTGGCGCTCGCGCCTTAGAGATGCTGTGCCAGTTGGGCGAGCACTCGCGAGCATTAGAAAAGCTGGCGCCCGCGCAGCGGGCCCGTCATTACCATTTATTGCGCAGCGATGGCGGGAACGGTGCGCACCTCGCGCGGGAAGCGCAGGATGGCGCGCAAGCCGGGGCCATTGTCTTCCAAAACAAGCTGGGCATCGTGAAGGCGCGCAACAGCGGCGACCAAGCTTAAACCCAAACCCGTGCCCGGCGAGTTGCGGCTGCTCTCCAACCGCACGAACCGTTCGACGACGCGCGCGCGATCGGTTTGCGGGATGCCTGGGCCGTTGTCGGCGACGACCACCGCATAGCCGCCACGATCGGACTCCAACGTCACCGACACCGTGCCGCCTTTCGGCGTGTATTTGATCGCGTTGTCCACAAGGTTCGCGACCGCCTGTGTGAGAAGATTGCGATTGCCCTTGATGACGGCGTTGGTGCCGTAATTGACCAACAGCGATACACCGTTCTCGTCGGCGACCGGGCCATAGAGGTCGCCGACACCTTCCACGATCGGCGACAAATCCGCCGCCTCTTTCGATTCGCGCACGCTGCCTGCTTCCGCTTCGGCAATCAGCAGCAACGCATTGAAGGTGGCAATCAATCCATCCGTCTCTTCTACCGCGCAGGCGATGTCGCGCCCGGCTTCCGAATCCGGTGTCTCATGCGCAACGGCGGATTCGAGGCGATTGCGCAGACGATTGAGTGGCGTGCGCAGATCGTGCGCCACATTGTCGGAGACTTCGCGCATACCGGCCATGAGCCGCTCGATGCGATCGAGCATACGGTTGAGGTGGCCCGCGAGATCGTCGAACTCATCGCCTGCGGGCGTCACCGGCACGCGGCGCGACAGATCGCCCGCCATGATCTCGCGGCTCGTGCGGTTGATGATGTCGAGACGCGCCAAGAAGTTGTGCGACAGCAGATAACCGCCGGCCAAGCCGAACAGCAGTAACAGCCCCACACTCCACGGCAGCATGGTGGTGAACAGACTGACGAGCTGGGTGCGGTCATGAATGTCGCGCGCGACCAGCAGCAGGAAGCCCTGCCCCAACTGGAACACCTTGCCGCGCGCGTGGCGTAACTCGGCGTCCGCGCCGACACGGCGCTCATAATTGAATTCGATGAAGCCGCCGCGGCCGATCTGGGAGTTGGGCCAGGAATCGAGATTGCCCGCGATGGGGCGACGATTGCGGCTCGCGAGCACATACAGACCCTGACCGCCCCGGACAGAACGGCCGATGATGACGTCCGTTAGTCCGGGCAGGCCAAGACGCTGATATTGCTCCACAAGGCCGGTGACTTCGGCGTCGATCGTGTCGTCCGTTTGCACGTCGAGAACGCGCGTGGTGTTCCAGTAGATGAACCCCACGAGACCAACGGCAGAAACGCCAAACAACGCCAGATAGATAAGTACAATCCGAAACGCTTGTGTTCGTAGGATATTAAGTGTGCGCACGGATCATATAACCCGCGCCGCGAACGGTGTGCAGGAGCGGCACGTCAAAGCCTTTGTCGATCTTGGCGCGCAGGCGAGAGATGTGCACATCGATCACGTTGGTTTGGGGATCGAAATGATACTCCCAAACATTCTCCAGCAACATGGTGCGCGTGACGATCTGACCGGCATGGCGCATCAGGTACTCCAGCAGCCGGAATTCGCGCGGCTGCAGATCGATGGCCGTACCCGCCCGCTTCGCGGTGCGGCTTAGGAGATCGAGTTCGAGATCGCCCACGGCGAGTTTGGTCTTCACCGAGCCGGGATCACGGCGGCGCACCAGCGCGTCGAGACGCGCCAACAATTCCGCGAAAGCATAAGGCTTGGTCAGATAGTCGTCACCGCCGCCGCGCAAACCGCGCACGCGGTCATCGACATCGGAGAGCGCGCTCAAAAACAACACCGGCGTGTTGTTGCGCTCTTCGCGCATGCTCGCGACCAGCCGTAGCCCGTCGACCTTGGGCAACATGCGGTCGACCACTGCCACGTCGTAAGTCCGCGAGAGCGCAAGCGCGAGACCCGTCTCGCCATCGCCTGCCTCGTCGATCACGTGGCCCGCTTCGCGGAGCCCTTTGACGAGATAGCGTTGCGCCTCGGGATCATCTTCAACCACCAGTATTCGCATCATAAAACCCTCCTTCAAACCCCGCCGAAACGCTCCGCAGCATCACGACACCCAACAACGAAAGGTCCTCGCATTCGCGGCACGCGCGGGGGGAGCAACGGCCCGCGAATGCGAGGAAGAGTGCCGGCCTAAGACCGGCCCCCTTATTCCTTCAACCTTTGCCTCCAACCTTGACCGCGACGAAGCGTTGTCCCTGTTGGTTCGCCACGAGCATCAGAACGCTGTCACGTTTCGCGTCCTGTGCGTCCTTCACGCCCTTCGCCACATCGGCTGGCGAGGTCACTTGCTTGTTGCCGATCGACACGATCACATCGCCGGCCCGAAGTCCCTTGTCCGCGGCATCGCTGTTCGGATCGACCTGCGCCACGACAACGCCGTGAATATCCTCGCCCAGGCTGAGCTGATCGCGGATGGCGGGCGTGATCGAGGAAAGCTTCAGACCCAGCGCCGATTGAGTCGGCGGTGCGGCCGGATTGGCTTCCGGGGCAGACTTGTCATTCGCCGCGATCTTTTGGTCGTCGCGCTTGGCGATGACAGCCGTCATCGGATGGCTCTTACCATCGCGCAGAACCGCGAACTGCGCCTTCTCGCCGACATGCAGATTCGCAACCTGACGTGTGAGATCACGCGAATCTTCGACGTCCTTGCCGTTGAGCGCAGTGACGACATCGCCCTGGTGGAAGCCTGCCGATTCCGCCGGACTGCCCGGCACGACGCGAGCGACAAGTGCGCCCTTCGTGACCGACACACCTATGGTGGCCGCCAAATCCGGCGTCAGGTTTTGGATCTCGACGCCCAGCCAACCGCGCGTCACCGAGCCGTTGGCCTTCAATTGCTGCACCGTGGCTTCAACAATCGTTGCCGGAATGGCGAAGCCGATGCCCACGCTGCCGCCCGAAGGCGAGAAGATGGCCGAGTTCATGCCGACAACGCGCCCCGTGAGGTCGAATGTCGGACCGCCAGAGTTGCCGCGATTGATCGGCGCGTCGATCTGGAGGAAGTCGTTGTACTGTCCCATGCCGATGTCGCGTCCGATGGACGAAACGATGCCGGCCGTGACCGTGCCACCAAGGCCGAACGGATTGCCGACCGCGATCACCCAATCGCCGACGCGCACCTTGCGATCATCGCCGAAGGCGACGGTCGGAAGATTGTGCACGCCTTCGACGCGCAACAGCGCAACGTCGGTGGCCGGATCGGTGCCGACGAGCTTCGCCTGGAATTCGCGATTGTCGGGCAGCTTGACCGAGATCTTCTTGGCCTTCTCGATCACGTGGTTGTTCGTGACGATGTAGCCATCGGGATCGATGATGAAGCCCGAGCCCATCGCTTCGGACTTGAAGGTTTGGGGCGATTGGTCGTCGTCTTGACCCTGACCTTCGCCGCCACGCTGCTGGAACTGCTTGAAGAAATCGCGCAGCTGCGGAGGAATATTGTCCGGCACATCGGCGTTCTGCGCCGTCTCCTCGCGATCGACGAGAACGGTCACGACGGCCGGCGTCACATGCTCCACCAAATCGGCAAAGCTGAAGGGAGCGCCCTGCTCCATCATGCGCGGCGGGCCGCCACGCTCGGCGGCCACCGGGATCGCCGATGCCCCAAGCGGGCCCGATTCCGCGGATTGTCCAAACGGCTGATCGGCGTGCGGGCCAAAGGTGTAGGCGCCGGCGCCAAAGGCTAACCCAACAAGCGCCAAGCCTCCGACGATCATGCCGCCGTTGCGTACGCGCTTCTTGTTGGAATTCTCGTCGGAAATATTCCGCGACGTGGACGGGTCGTTTGTCATTTTATTGGTTGTCCTCCGTGCCTGTCTTGCAAGGTCTGTGTTGGATGGGAGTAAACGCTCTAAGTCTTTCTAGTTTCTATCTCCAACATTAATTGGATGTTATGCGAGAGTTTCCCAGACCTGTGCCGAACATGGCGAAAAGGCGCCGTTTAGAAAGACGGCTGAAAACGGGCATAAATTCCCAGCCGGTCTAGTCGGCTTTGGAAACCGGACGTCGCGCGCGCAGCACGATAAAACCCACCAAACCCGCGCCAAAGAGCAGGAAAAGTGCCGGTCCGAACCACAACAAGGCGGTGTCGCCGCGCACCGGTGGCTGCATCAGGATGAAATCGCCGTAACGGGCTACCAGGAAGCGCATGATATCGGCGTCGCTCTCGCCCGCCGCGATGTGATCGCGCACCAGATGACGCAGATCGGCCGCCAGTGGTGCTTGAGATTCGTCGAGCGACTCGCCCTGGCACACGAGACAGCGCAATTGCTTTTGCAGGGCGCGGGCGCGCGCCTCCAATCCCGGATCGGCGAAATGCTCATCCGCTCTCGCTGCTGGCGGCTGCGCGGTTTGCGCGTCAGCCGTGGGGGCGAACGCGAAACACAATAGGAGTGCGGCAAGGAAACCGAGGCTACGCATCAAGCCAAAGCCGGAGCGGCTGCGCGGGCTTCGCGACGGACGCGCGAAAGTCGCGCCCCCACGGCACACGCACCACCCAGGGCCATGATGATCGCGCCGAACCAGATGAAAGGCGCCAGCGGATTCACATAAGCGCTCAACGCATAGAGCCCGTCGCCGCGCGAGTCGCCCAGCGCGAGATAGAGATCGTGGAAGCCGTTGGTCTCGATCGCCGTGTCCGTGACCGTTTGCTGCTCGGCCGGATAGGCTCGCTTCTCCGGATACATCACATGCTCGACTTCGCCATCGACCAGCACCGTCACGGTGGCGCGCTGTGCGATGTAGTTCGGACCGTGAACTTCTTTCACGCCATCGAAGCGCAGCGTGTGTCCCGCGATGTTCAACGTATCGCCCGGCGCCACGGCGGCCAGCACTTCCGTCCGCCACACGCTGGCACCGGCAACGCCATAAGCCGTCACGCCCAACCCGCCATGCGCCAGGATTACGCTCCACGCCGCGATGGGGAGCGCGCGAAGCCCGCGCAGGAATCCTTGGTTGGAGGCGCGCGCGCGGCGAACGAGATCTGTGATGCTGCCCGCCATCAGCCAGGTGCCCATGCCGATGGCGAAAAGCCCCAGCGCAGAGCGCGGCGAGACGAACACTGCCGTACCGATCACGGCCAAGACGGCAATGGCGAACGCAACGCGCAATAGACGCCACGCGGCCGAGAGATCGCCCTTGGTCCAGCCGATCAGCGGACCGAACGGCATGAGGATCGCCGCCGCCGCCATGATCGGCGTGAAGGTGAGCGAGAAATAGGGCGGCCCCACCGAAATCTTTGTGCCTTCCAGCGCATCGAGCGCCAGCGGATAGATGGTGCCCACGAACACGGTCGCGGCCGCCGTGGTCAGTAGAAGATTGTTCAGCAGGATGCCGGTGTCACGGCTAACGGGCTCGAACGGCGCGCCCGGCGATAGCTTGGGCGCGCGCCATGCGAACAGCGCCAGCGGCGCGCCGATGGCGGCACCTAAGATCATCAGGATGAAACGTCCGCGCGCCGGATCATTGGCGAAGGCATGCACGGAGGTGAGCACGCCGGAACGCACCAGGAAGGTGCCGATCAGGCTGAAGGCGAATGCCATCACCGCCAACAGCAATGTCCAGCTCTTGAACGCGCCGGTGCGTTCGGTCGCCATCAGCGAATGGATCAGCGCGGTGGCGACCAGCCAGGGCATCAGCGAGGCATTCTCCACCGGGTCCCAGAACCAGAAACCGCCCCAACCCAATTCGTAATAGGCCCACCACGATCCGGCCGCGATCCCGAGCGTCAGCGCCGTCCACGCCACCAGCGCGAAGGGCCGCGCCGCGGTAACCCACGCAGCATCGTTGCGCGCCTCCACCAGTGCGGCCACCGCATAGGAGAACGCGGCCGAAAGCCCGACATAGCCGAGATAGAGCAGCGGCGGATGGAAGGCCAAGCCGGGGTCCTGCAACAGCGGATTGAGCCCCGCACCTTCGAACGGCGGCGGATACAGCCGCAGGAACGGATTGGAGGTGAGCAAGATGAACAGCAAGAACGCCAGCGCCACGAGCGCCTGCACGCCCAACGCGCGCGCGCACAACCGCAGCCCCCCCGAGCCGGTGATCGCCATCGCGGCGGAATAGGTGGAGAGAATGAGAAGCCAGAGCAGCATCGAGCCCTCATGGTTTCCCCAGACGCCCGTGATTTTATAAAGCAGCGGCTTCAACGTGTGCGAATTGTTGGCAACGACGGTGATCGAAAAATCCGACGTCACATACGCATACATCAACGTGAAGAAGGCGAGGCCTGAGAACACGAACACACCGAGCGCGGATGAGCGCGAAGCCGCCATCAGCCGCACATGGTCGCGTGCGCCACCCCAAAACCCGGTCACGCATTGCACCAGCGTCAACGCCAGCGCGAGACACAACGCCAATTGGCCGAGTTCACCGGTCATCGGGAAAGTACCTTCATGAACCGCTACCCGGCGCGAGGCCCTCGCCTTCCTTCCAGCGTCCGGCGCGCTTGAGCGCATCGACCACTTCAGGGGGCATGTAACGCTCGTCATGCTTGGCGAGAACTTCGGATGCCGACACCACGCCATCGGGGCCGCGCTTGCCCAGCGCGACCACGCCCTGGCCTTCACGGAAGAGATCGGGGAGCACGCCCGTGAAGCGCACCGGCACGGTGTGCGCGCCATCCGTCACCAGGAATTGCACCTCAAGCCCCTGCCCGTGCACCAGGCTCCCTGTCTGTACCAGGCCGCCAACGCGGAAGCTTTGCGTCGTGGACGGCGGGCGGGCCGCGATATCGCTCGGGCTGTAGAAGAACTGCACGTTGTCGTTCAGCGCGGCGACGATCAGCGCAGCCGCCGTAGCGCCGGCCACAACCAGCACGATGGCGAAGGCGAGACGCCTTTGCTTCTTGGGACTCATGAGACCGGCGTTTCCGAATATTGTTATGGATAGACGATTTGGGCGGCGACTATACCCAGCAGCCGCGGGTCGCGAAACGGCGCATTGCCACAGACTATCGCATGCCGACTGGGTTTGGCCCAGATTTGGGCTTCGCTGAAGCTTGGGCTTAGATTGCGGGGATTTTAAGGCCTGACGCTGCGGAAGAAGCGGGCCAAGGAACAAGACCAGAGCTTATCCATGCGCGGATATTGGAAACCGGTTGTCCTGGCGGCGCTGCTGGCGCTGTGCGGCTGCTATCCGACAACGCGCGAAGCCATCGGCATTTCCAAAGGTGTGGCGAGCGATCCCGCGCTCATGGGCACTTGGCAAGGCCATGTCACGGGCGACCAGGGCATCACTTACCTGTTCTTCCTGACGCATCCGCCCGAGCCGGAACAGGCGATGATCGTGCGCGTGGGCGACGGCAAAGATCCGGGCGAATGGTCCAGCTTCTCCATCGTGCTGGGCAAGGCGGGCGCCAACACCATTCTCAACGCGGTGTTCGAAAATGGCAGCCTGCCGCGCGACGAGAACGAAGATTACACGCCGTTGCTTTACCGCTTCGAGCCGGACGGCGCGCTGCATCTCTATCTGATGAATTCGCTCGCCGCCGAAGATGCGGTGCGCGCCAACCGTTTGGGCGGCGAAGTTGTGTCGGCGGGAAAAACTGCCGATGTCACGCTGACCGGCGATCCGCAAATTATCGACGAATATTTCGCCGCGAATGCGACAAAGCTCTTCACCGTGGATTTCGGAACGTTTCGCCGCGTCAATTGACGCGGCGAAGACACCAACCTTGGTCGCCGCGTGAACTAATTAATGCTCGTGGCCATGGCCGCGATGCAGAATCTCATCCGCCATCTCGGTGTCGTATTCGACGCCTTCTTTGGTCAGCGTGATCTGGTTCGGCCAATCGGCGCGGGCCACGCCCTTGCGATCCAACGCGTGCCACACGGCCTCGTTGAACAGCCCCGTCGCGTTGTTCGAATCCACCAGCGCATCGCCGAGGTGGAAGTGATTGCCATGCGCGTGCGGGAAATGGGTGATCGTGACCTCGCCCTCGCCCGGCCCCTGCTGCACAGCCTCGGGGATTGCCGCCAGCGCCTGTAGCAGCGTGAGCGTACGCAATTGCAGCGGGTTGAGCTTCAGGTGGTTTTTCTTGGACATGTCGGGTCTCGTGAAAAAGGCCCGCCGGGTTTCGCATAAAGCCCGCATCCCAGTCCAGTATAGGATCGGCCTGTGTGGGCAGATCCAGGGCGTGGCCTAGCCGGTGGCCGCCATTTTGGACCGGCGGCGTAGGAGGTCTGTCTCGTCCTCGCCCAGCACGCAATTGCAGATCTCAAACAGGATCGCCAGATGCTGGTCGGCGATGGCGCGATGTTCCGGTGTGGTCGCACGCGCATCGCGCACAATATCCTCACCAACGTCGCGCAGCACGCCAGCCGCGTCGTCCATCGCTTCGTCAAGCTTTGCAAGATAGGACGCACCTGCCGCGAACGGCTTGGCATCACACAGAAGATGCGCCGCGCGTAACGCACGCGCCACGCGGGTGACGTCCAACGGCTTGGTGACATCGTAAGGGCGCCCATTCCCGCGGCCGAAACCTTTTTGCGGCGGCAGACCGCCGAAGATCTCCTTCGGCGCACGTTCGATGAAGCCTTCCATCTGGCGTGAAACTTCGGCGCGGCCCTTGGACAGGCGTTGCCCCCATTGGCCTTCGCGGCGGATGCCAAGCTCCTTCACCATGCCCAGCGAGAGGTCGGAGAAATCGCCCACGTGCTTGATGAGAGTCTTGCCGTCATATTCGGTGGAGCGCATTCCCCGGATGGCGGTGACATGCGTCTCCAAATCGGAGAATAGAAGATCGCCGACGATGCCGAGATCGGTGTTGGCGATCAGCGTGTCGGTGCTCTGGCGCGCGCTGGCGGCGACAATGCGGAATATCTCCCACACATGCTCCAACCGCGGCATGATCATCACAACGACATAAGGCGCGACATCGGGATGACTCGCGGCGAATTTGTCATAGGCATCACGCGAGACGGAGATGATGTCGTCCGTGACTGCCGGAATGGGTCGCGGCAGTCGCGATTGCAGCGCCACGATGTCGTGTGCCGCATTGAGCATCATCCCGATCTCTTCGGCGTCGAGCGCGGTGTCCTCGCCGAGCGAACGGATCGCGGCCGCGCGCCGCTTGGTGCTCTTGAACACCGCCTGAAGTGCTGTGCCGGCCGATAGCCACAGAAGCTCGCAAATATCGAGAATGGTTTCGTCGCTGTCCTTGAGGATGGCGTCGCGCAGCGCATGCGTCAGCTTGGTGAATTCGTCGGGGATCAGTTCGCCTGCGAGCCACTCCCACACCGGCGCAATCGAATCGCGGGCGATGCGGCCCTTCTGCTTCGCGATGCGCAGTTTGGTGACCAGCAAATCTTCGAACGGCTGGCAGAAATAGCGCAACGGTGTGGCAGTGCGCCGGGCGCGCAACAGATTGCGCAATTGCGGTCGCAAGGCGGCGAGAATTTCTTCGTGCGGGAGACTGTTGCCGCCGGCGAGGCGATCAACCTCGACCGCCTTGGCCAAACGCTGTGCGACGGCATCGGGCAATCCCCCGAGATACCCACTCAGCAACAGGGCTTTATCGGCAGCCAGCATCGGTAGAGTTTCCGCGAACCCCAGTTGCCCCCATTGGCAGTCCTGGCTCGCACAGCGTGTAAAACTACCTTTCCTTCCGTTAATTCCCGGTTGCGGAGATAAAATTGCGTAGCGTTTTCGGCGGCTTGGCGGCACCGTTTGGTGAAAATGGCGGGTTTCAGCGGGTTTTATGGCGACGCTTTAAACGCCGTGGTTGCAGCCGGGTATGCTTGCCGCATCAAAGGAAGCTCAAGTTGAGCCTCCAACCCGCCCAAAGCCGCCTGCCCCAGCGCGATATCCCCGCCATAGAGCTTGGCAATGTCCCGCACGATGGAGAGGCCCAGACCAGAACCAGGAACCGACTCATCCAATCGTTCCCCGCGCTGCAAGGCGCGCTCACGCGCTTCCTCGGGGAGGCCCGGCCCGTCGTCGGACACGGTGATGCAAAAGCGGTTCGGCCCCGTGGTCTTGGCGCTGACGATCACACGGCCGCGCGCCCATTTGCAGGCATTGTCGATCAGATTGCCCGACATCTCTTCAAGGTCTTCGCGCTCGCCACGGAAAGCCAAGCCGTCGGGCGCGTTCAGTTCAATGGCGATATTGCGCTCGGCGTGCATGCGCTCAAGCACGCGCACCAGATCGCGCAACACGGGTGTGACCTCGGTGCGATTGCCCAGCACATCGAGCGCGCCCACCGCGCGCGCCCGCGCCAGATAATGATCCACCTGGCGGCGCATCGCCGTCACCTGACGCGACACTGTATCGGCTAACGGCCCCTCGCCATCGGCCGCCTCGTTGGCAAGAACAGTGAGCGGGGTTTTCAAATAGTGCGCGAGATTGGCGACATGGGTGCGCGCGCGCGCCACCACTTCGGCGGAATGCGCGATGAGGCCGTTCAACTCGGTCGCCAGCGGCGCGATCTCGGCGGGGAATGTTCCTTCCAATTGCCGCGCACGCCCCTCGCGGATGCGCGCCAACGCTTCGCTCACGCGGCGCAGAGGCTGCAAGCCAATGCGCACTTGCAGAACGACCGCCGCGATCAATCCGCCGCCAAGCGCCACGAAATACCAGAACAGGATTTTGTCGAAGCGCGCGATGTCTTGGTCGGTATCGGAAAGATCGCCCGCGACGAGAAAGCGGAAAGATTGGGACGATTGCTCACCATCTTTATATTGCGTCGGTAACGCGATGGGCCTTACCAGCACGCGCAAACTTTGCATGTCGGGACCTGTGGCATAACCCCACTGCATGCCATCATGCGTGACGAGATCGTGGACTTTGAGAACCTTGTCCCACAGCGAGCGCGAGGTTTGCGGTGGTAGGTTGCCCGAGCTAACCGGTTCGATCTGCCAATACCAACCGGAGTAAATTCTCTCGAAGCGCGGATCGGCGAAGCGGTTCTCCAACGACACGTCCTGCGGCGAGTCCGGTTGGATTTGCGCCGCCGCCACCAGACCTTCGAGTTCGAAGGTGAGCCGGTCGTCGAAATCGCTTTCCACCGTGCCGCGGAAGATATTGGCCAGTATGAAGCCGCCGACGGCCAGAGCGAGAATGCTCCAAACCGCCGCGCTGGCGATCAAACGGAAGCTGAGCGAATTAATCCTCAGCATGATCCGTGTCGTGATGGCCGGTACCGTGATGCTCGCTGTCGTGTCCGCCTAGCCCTGGCGTATCCAAACGATAGCCGAGGCCGCGCACGGTGTGGATCACATCGACGCCGAGCTTCTTGCGCAGACGCCCGACAAACACTTCCACCGTGTTCGAGTCCCGGTCGAAATCCTGATCGTAAAGATGCTCCGTCAATTCGGTGCGCGAAACGACGCGCCCCTTGTGATGCGCCAGATAGGCAAGCAAGCGATATTCCAGCGACGTGAGCTTCACCGGGTTGCCATCCACCGTGACGCGCGAAGAGCGCGTGTCGATGCGCATGGGGCCGATTTCGATATCGGCGGTGGCGATACCGGCCGCACGGCGCAGCAACGCGCGCAACCGCGCCAGCAGCTCCTCGGTGTAAAACGGCTTGGCCAGATAATCGTCGGCGCCCGCGTCGAAGCCCGCGACCTTGTCGCTCCAGCGATCGCGCGCGGTAAGGATCAGCACCGGCATGGTGCGCTTCGATTTGCGCCAGCGTTCCAGCACGGTGACGCCGTCCATCTTCGGCAGACCGAGATCAAGGATCACCGCGTCATACGGTTCAGTATCGCCGAGATGGTGGCCCTCTTCGCCGTCGGAGGCGACATCGACCACATAGCCCGCATCCGTCAGCGCTTTCTTTAAAAGGCGCTGCAAGTCCTTTTCGTCTTCCACCACCAGAATGCGCATGATTCACCGATCTCGATTGTGACGACCGTTATTGTCACGGCCTTCACCGCGACCTTCACCCCGACCTTCACTATAGCCACGGCGGTCTTGGAAATATCGCCCGCGCAACGGCCCATCGGGACGCGCCTCGGAATAGTCTTCTGGCGGGCGTTGATAGCGCGGATCGCCATAACGCTGCCCCTGATAACCCTCACGCGGCATCGCCTCGCCACGATAGCGCGGCGCGGGATTCACATTGCCCTGCACGCCGAGCACGCGACCGGTGCGCGCATCCGTATCGAACATCAACACGCGGCCATCGGGCGTCAGCCATTTGATGTGATAGCGGCCGTCATCAGGCCCGCCGACATCGGACAAGCGGCCGGGATATTGCTGGCGGATACCTGAGAGAATGCGATCCAACGATTGCATCTCGCCCGTCTCCACGCCCATGCGCGCACGGCGGCCGTCTTGCGCGGCGGCCGGATCAACGGCCGCGCCCAGCGTTAACAAGACAAGGATCGCCATTACGAAACGCATGGCGTGCTTTCTAAAGGTGAGCCGATGAACCGGGCCTGAACAGGAAAACCCGGCTATTCCCTGACGAATATGACAGGTGGAGTCGGGCAAAGACAACCTGCCCCGCCACGCAGCCGGATGGGGGCAGCGTTTGTCATGCTGTGGCGTTAGAGAGCATAAGCTCGGCCATGAAACCGCCCCAAACAAAAGAAAGATTGCCCTCATGAGGGGATCGGATTCGCAGCCCGACGCATTTGGGCAAGTCACAAAATGGGAAGCGGTGCGCAACTGGTTGCGCCGCTTGCACCCGGCCGCGCGCATTGCGGTGTTTGCGGGCGTCAGCCTCGCCGCGCTCATGCTGGTGGCCGGGATCGGCCTTTTCACGGCACTGGAGCTTTCCACGCCCGACATGCCGATGGGGGCCGATCTTTACGCGGTGAACCGGCCGCCGGCGATCACCTTCCTCGACGACAAGGGCAAGATCGCGGGCAATCGCGGTGCCATCGTCGGCGAGCGCTTGAAGATCGCCGATATGCCGAACTATCTCCCCGCCGCCTTCATCGCGATGGAGGATCGCCGCTTCTACGATCACAACGGCGTCGATTGGCGCGGCACGCTGCGCGCGCTGTTCGCCGATTTGCGCGCGGGCCACACGGTGCAAGGCGGTTCGACCATCACACAGCAGGTGGTGAAAATCGTGTTCCTGACGCAGGACCGCACGATTTCGCGCAAGCTGACGCAGATTTCCGGCGCGTGGAAATTGGAGCACAGCCTTTCCAAGCGCGACATTCTCGAACTCTATCTCAACCGCATCTATCTCGGCTCCGGCGCTTACGGCGTCGATGGCGCGGCGCATGTCTATTTCGGCAAGTCGGCGCGCGATGTGACACCCGCCGAGGCCGCGATGCTGGCATCGCTTACCACAGCACCATCCGTATTCTCCCCGCGCCGCGATCTTCCCGCCGCACAAACACGCGCCAAGCGCGTGCTCGCGGCGATGCGTGCGACCGATGCGATCACCGACGCGCAGCTCACCACGGCGGAGGCCCATCCCGCCTCCATCACCGATCGCGGCGCGCAGGATGCCCGCAATTATTTCTTCGATACCGCCGCCGATGAAGCGCGTCACCTGACCAATGACGCCATGGGCGATCTGACGATCCTCACGACATTTGACCCTGCTGCCGAAGAAGCCGCGCGCCGTGCGGTGCAAGCCGTGCTGGACAAGCAAGGCAAGGCTCTGCATGCGAGCCAGGCGGCGGTCGTCGCCATGACACCGAAAGGCGAAGTGCGCGCCATCATCGGCGGTCGTGATTATTCCGAAAGCCCCTTCAACCGCGTGACGCAGGCGCATCGCCAGCCGGGCTCGTCGTTCAAGCCCTTCGTCTATCTGACCGCGCTGGAGAGCGGGATGACGCCCTGGACCGTGCGCAGCGACGAACCCATCACCATCAAAGGCTGGTCGCCCACCAATTACGAAGGCGAGCAGCATGGCGACGTGACGCTGAAGGAAGCTTTAGCCGAATCCATCAACACGGTGGCTGTGGAAGTGGGCCAGGAAGTCGGCCTGCAGTCCGTCGTCGCGACCGCAAAACGCCTCGGCATCGCGTCACCCTTAGAGGCCAACGCCTCGCTCCCGCTTGGCACCTCGGAAGTGACGCCGCTGGAGATGACGAACGCCTATGCGCATTTCGCCTCCGGCGGCGTGCGCGTCGAGCCCTACACCGTTTTGGAAGTGCGCGGCGCCAGCGGCAACATTCTCTATCACCGTGACGATACCGTGCCCGCACCGCGCCTGATCCGCGAAGAGGATGTGGCGTCGATGAACACCATGCTGATGGCCGTGGTGGAGCAAGGCACGGGGCGCGCCGCAGCGCTGCCCAATCGCGATGTGGCAGGCAAGACCGGCACGACGCAGGATTGGCACGACGCCTGGTTCATCGGCTTCTCCTCTGGCCTCGTGGCCGGCGTTTGGGTCGGCAATGACGATGCCTCGCCGATGAAGAAGGTGACGGGCGGCGCGCTGCCCGCGCAGATTTGGAACCGGTTCATGAGCGTGGCGCTGCGCGATGTCGCGCCCACGCCCATTCCGCGCGCCTCTCAGCCCGAAGATGTCGCCGACAACAGTGGCGATGCCACGCGCTTCGTGAACGGCGGCGAAGATTACGGCACCAACGATCCGCGCGCCGGCGATCCCTATCCGCAGGAACGTGCTGACGAACGCGAGGCCGGACGGGAACGCGCGCGCGATGAACGCGACGACGATCGCCGCTTCAATCTGTTCGGCTGGTTGTTCGGCGACGATCCG
>CAIYRG010000112.1 GCA_903928515.1 uncultured Alphaproteobacteria bacterium
GAATTCCCAAAAGATGAGCCGATATCTGCGACAGAAATGGGACAGCGAGCACCTATAACCCAGCCAATCTGAGTGGAATTTTCATATCGTAATGCCGGGGAAATGTTAAATCTGTAATGAATCCAAGCTTCAACAGGTTAGGCTAGGGCGTCTCGTTGACCCCGATTTCGAAAATCCGGGATATGGGGCACTTCCACATACCTACTCTCTGCTGTTTCCTGCCCTGACTGCTCTAGGACGCGCTGCCCGTGAATTTTTCTGAGATCTTCATCGTCCGGCCGGTCATGACGACTCTCGTCATGTGCGCGTTCATCTTTTCGGGAATCATCGGCTATTTCAGCCTGCCGGTGAGCGAGCTGCCCACCGTCGACATGCCCACCATTGTGGTGAACGCGGGCGTGCCCGGCGCCGACGCCGAAACCATGGCGACCGCCGTGGCCACGCCGCTCGAAAACAGCTTCTCGACCATCGCCGGCATCGATTCGATGTCGTCGAAAAGTTCGGAAGGCCAGACCTCGGTCACGCTGCAATTTGCGCTGAACCGCAACATCGACGGCGCGGCGGAAGACGTGCAGACCGCGATCTCCGCCACGATGAAGCTGTTGCCGACAGCGATGCCGACGCCACCGACCTTTCGCAAGGTGAACCCGGCAGACACACCGATCTTCTTCCTGGCGCTGCAATCGAAATCGCTGCCGATGTCGACCGTCGATCAATATGCCGAGTCGCTGGTCGCGCGCCGCCTTTCCACCATCGACGGCGTGGCGCAGATCAACATTCTGGGCTCCGCGAAATACGCGGTGCGAATCCAGGCCGACCCCGCCGCCCTGGCGGCGCGCGGCATCGGCATCGATGAACTCATCACGGCCATCAATTCCGCCAACGTCGACGCCCCCACCGGCACGCTCGATTACGGCGCGACGCAATCGGCGGTCATTCATGCCGAAGGGCAGTTGATGAATGCGGAAGCCTTCCGCAATCAGATCGTCGCCTACCGCAACGGCGCGCCGGTGCGCTTCGCCGACGTCGCCACCGTTCTGGATTCCGTCGAGAACAACAAAATTTCGAGTGTGTTCAACGGCAAGCCCGACGTGATGCTGCAAATCCTGCGGCAACCCGGCGCCAACATGATCAAGGTTGTCGACACCATCAAAGCCGCGCTGCCGGGCCTGGCCGCACAGATGCCGCCCAGCATCACGATGACCGTGGAGCATGACCGCAGCAGCGGTGTGCGCGACGATGTGCAAGACGTGCAATACACCTTGCTTGCCGCGGCGGCCCTCGTGGTCGTGGTGATCTTCTTCTTCCTGCGCAACGTTTCGGCGACGTTCATTCCCTCCATCGCGCTTCCCATCGCCGTGATCGGCACCTTCGCCTTCATGTCGGTAATGGGCTACAGCCTGGACAATCTCTCGCTGCTGGCACTCACGCTGTCCGTCGCCTTCGTCGTCGACGACGCCATTGTGATGCTGGAAAATATCGCGCGGCACGTCGAGATGGGCGAATCCCCCCGCGAAGCTTCGCTGACCGGATCGCGCGAAATCTCCTTCACTATCGTATCCATGACGGTCTCGCTCGCCGCCATCTTCATCCCCGTGGTGTTCATGGGCGGCGTTGTCGGGCGCCTGCTGCACGAGATGGCCTTCACCATCGTGATCGCCATTTTGGTGTCGGGCTTCGTGTCCGTGACGCTGACGCCGATGCTGTGCTCGCGCCTGTTGCGCGCCTCCCACGAAGAGCATGGCGGCGTACAGAACTGGCGCATCATGCACTGGAGCGAGGCCACGTTCGCTGCCGCGCAGCGCGGTTATGAATCCTCGCTCCGCTGGTCGATGAATCACCGCCATGTGATTTTGGGCTTGTTCTTCGCATCCATCGCCGCCACGGCGTTGATGTTCGCCGTTATCCCGCTCGACTTCCTGCCGAGCCAGGACGGCGACATGATCCAGATCACGACGATGGGGCCCACCGGCGCTTCTTACGCCGGCATGACGCAGCATCAGAACATCCTCAACGACATCTCGATCAAAGATCCCAATGTCGACAGCGTGTCGTCGTCGGTTTACGCGACCAATACGGGCATGATGATCCTGCATTTGAAGGACCATCCCGAGCGCGCACTCACCGTCGATGAAGTGATTATGGAATTGCGCCGCAAGATGCAGGCGATTCCCGGCATCAGCGTGTTCCTGCGCAATCCGCCCGTTCTGCAGATCGGCGGCATGCAGACGCGCGGCGGTTACCAGTACACGCTGCAAAGCTTGGATCGCGACGCGCTGTATAGCGGCGCGCAAAAATTGGTGGATGCGCTCGGCCACGAGCCGGGGTTTGTGGATGTCTCCACCGACGTGGATTTAACGCCTTCGGTGAATGTGAGCATCGACCGCGATCGCGCAGCGGCTTTGGGTGTATCGCCCAACAAGATCGAACAGGCGTTGGGCGCGGCCTTCGGCGGTTCGCAAGTGTCCACGATCTACGCGCCAACCGACCAGTACCACATCATCCTCGAGCTTCTGCCGAAATATCAGACGGCGGAAGGATCGGCTCTTTCGCAGCTCTACCTCACCGCAAATGATGGCACGCTGGTGCCGTTGAGCACCGTGACCAGGATCACGCACAGCTCGATGGCGCTGTCCGAAAACCATATGGGCGAACTGCCCTCCATCACCGTGTCGTTCAATCTCGCCAACGGCGTGGGCTTAGGCGATGTGGTGACCCGGCTGGAGAATCTGGAGCAGGAAATCGGTTTGCCCGCGTCGGTTTCGGGCAGTTTCCAAGGCACCGCGAAAGCCTTCAAGGATTCGCTGAGTGGGCTGGGGCTGTTGCTCCTGGGCGCAATCGTCGTTGTCTACATCGTGCTCGGCATTCTCTATGAGAGCTTTATTCATCCGCTCACCATCCTGTCAGGCCTGCCTGCCGCGGCAACCGGCGCGCTGGTGACGCTGTGGCTGTTCGGCGTGCCGCTGAGTCTTTACGCCTTTGTCGGCATCATCATGCTGATCGGCATCGTGAAGAAGAACGCGATTATGATGATCGACTTCGCGCTCGAACGGCAGCGCGGCGAGAATATCCCCCCGGAAGAGGCGATCCAGGAAGCCGCCCTTGTGCGCTTCCGCCCCATCATGATGACAACCTTGTGCGCGCTCGTGGGCACGCTGCCCATCGCACTGGGCTTGGGCGCAGGCGGCGAAGTGCGCAAGCCGCTGGGCCTCGCTGTCGTCGGCGGACTGCTGTTGAGCCAAGCCCTGACGCTCTACATCACGCCGGTGATCTATTCCTATCTCGACCGCGCGAGTTCCTGGAGACGCGGCGCCGCCGCACTGCCGGAACCCGTGCAGGCGGAGTAAGCCCTGCAAGAGCATTGGGGATATCGATGATTCCATTGTCACGCATGGGCATCGGCCTAGCCTTGGCCGTATTGCTTGCGCCAGCCGCACACGCCGCAGACGACAATTCTTTCGATGCCGCGCTGAAAGATCCCTCGCGCCCGCCTTACGACATCGCACGCGATGCGGCAGTGAAACCCGCCGAAGTACTGGCATTCGCGAATATCAAACCCGGCGCGACTATCGTCGACCTCATTCCGGGCAACGGCTACTACACGCGCCTTTTCAGCAAGATCGCCGGTGCAAAAGGCCATGTGTATGCCGTCGTTCCGCGTTACGGCTGGACTCCGCCCTCGCCGGCGATGGTGAGTGACGCGGCGTTGCAAAGGCGAGCGCTCGCCGAAGATGTGCGTGAAACCGCAATTGCCGACGCGCTGCACGTGGCCGACACTGCGGGCTACGGCAATATCGACGTGCTGTCCTTTGCCGTCGATCAATTCGGCGGACAGTTTTCGTTGCCTCGCCAAGCCAACGTCATTTGGACCGCGAATTACGAGGATTTTCATAAGCAAACGGCCGCCAAGGCCAACGGCGCCGCGCTGGATGTGGTCGGGCTCGATAAAGCGATTTTCGCGGCATTGAAACCCGGCGGCGTCTTCGTGATTGAAGAAAATCTCGGCACGGCGGGCATGGGCCTTAGTGCGGCCGCAACCTTGAACCGCAGCGAATCGGATGTGGGTGATCCGAATGCGCTAAAGGCCGAAGTGATGGCCGCCGGTTTCGGCTTCGATGGACAAAGCCAAATTTCGCCCAACGAAGTCGTACTGCGCTTTACAAAGCCGGACGAGGCTCCGCGTGACCAACGTCAATACACTGACGCGATGTCGGGATATTTCGGCAATACCATGATCTCGGAAACGCCGCGCCATGTGTTCTTCCATGAAGATGGCACCTACCAGGAATTGGGCGTACCAGGCCCGCAAGCCGTTCAGGGCGGACGCTGGTTTTCCGATTCCGCAGGCCACATCTGCATGCTGCACGACTTCGATCAGCGCGGCACGCTGACCTGCTACGACATTCCCTCCCGCAGACATGTGGGCGATAGCTGGACGTCGGACACTTACGGCATAGGCCGCATGATCAAGTTCCGCCTCGAGAAGGGTTACGTCTACCCGCCCGGAGCACTGACGGTGAAATAGA